>JBBRIM010000044.1:0-15531 GCA_038221095.1 Candidatus Limnocylindrales bacterium | reverse complement strand
GGACCGACCGCTCGCTACGCAGCGGGCTATCGTCCGCCGCGCCTTCGACCTGGGCATCACGCACTTCGACCTGGCCAACAACTACGGCCCGCCCTACGGTTCGGCGGAGCAGAACTTCGGCCGCATACTCGCATCCGATCTCCGGCCCTACCGCGACGAACTCGTGGTCTCCACCAAGGCCGGTTGGGACATGTGGCCGGGTCCATATGGCTACCTCGGTTCGCGCAAATACCTTCTGGCAAGTCTGGACCAGAGCCTGACCCGGATGGGCCTCGACTACGTCGATATCTTCTACTCGCACCGCTTCGACCCCCACACCCCGCTCGAGGAGACGCTCGGCGCGCTCGACACTGCGGTGCGGTCAGGCAAGGCCCTCTATGTCGGCATCTCGTCGTACTCGGCGGCGCGGACGCGGGAGGCTATCGCGATTCTGACGAGCCTAGGCACGCCGCTGCTGATCCACCAGCCCTCCTACTCGATGCTCAACCGCTGGGCCGAGGGCGGCCTGTTCGAGGTCCTGACCCGTGAGGGTATGGGCTGCATCGCCTTTTCGCCGCTCGCCCAAGGCTTGTTGACGAATCGGTATCTAACGGGCGTACCGGCTGGCTCCCGTGCGGCTGAGGGGGGCTCGTTCACGGAAGAGATGCTTAGCGCGGCGAACCTGTCCAAAGTCCGGGCCTTGAACGAGATCGCTCGGCGCCGTGGCCAGTCACTCGCCCAAATGGCACTTGCGTGGATCCTGCGCAACCGCGCTGTTACGTCCGCGCTTATCGGCGCGAGTTCTGTCACCCAGCTCGAGGACAACCTCCGAGCCTTGGATGCCCCGGACTTCGACCCCGCCGAGTTGGTCGAGATCGACCGATATGCCACGGAGAGCCGCGTTAACCGATGGAAAGCCTCGAGCGACGCCTAGGCTGAACGTGGCGCTGTGATAGTCGGATGCGATCGCAAGATCGTCTCGGTAAGGTCTGCCGGCTTGGACCTGATATCCGCCCCGCGCGAAGCTACGCTCGCGTCGGGTTCCCAACTCCCGCTCGAGATACGAGCGCCGGCCATCCCGCAGCCACGCACTTGCTGATAGCGTCCGCACCGCGAGCTCGTCGACGAGCAGAGCCATCGCTTCCATCGCGCGACTCGGCAGCGCGTAGTAACTGATCGCCAGGCGGTCGAGGCGACGCACCAGCCGATCGCGCAAGGCGGATCATTTGGAACGACCGTATGGGCAATGCGGCCGTGACGGTCTGCCCCGGCTTCCTATACGAGTCGACGGGTCCGGACCCGGCCCGAGCCACGGGGTTTGCTCAGCGCAGGCGCTTCGCGGCGCACTCGGACCACGTCGCGGGCGTTGTCCATGATGTGGCCGGCAAAATGCTCTGCGATTCGAAGCGGGTCTCCTGCTTCGATGACATCCAGGGTCGCTCGGTGGTCTCGGAGAAGCCTACCCAGATCTGGCCTCATCTCGAGATCCACCCGCATCTCCAGCCGCGCGCGCAGCTCGAGAGCCGTCCAACTCTCGGCAAGGATCGGATTGCCGGACAAGGTCAGGATTAGATGATGAAATGCGATATGCGCTTGGTTGACTTTCGCCACGCCTGGCGACCGAACAGCACGTTCGAGGTTGCCTAGAGCGGCTCGAAGCTCCAGCATTGTCGATTCGTCCAGAGCGCGAGCCACACGCTGGGCAGCGAGCGTCTCAAGCGCGGCGCGCACTTCGGCCAGATGGGCGACAGTTTCGTCATCGATGGTGGCAACCGTCAGTCCTTTGTACGGCTCGTGGATGAGCAGACCCTCATGGACCAGCTGTCGCACCGCCTCCCGCACGGTTGCGCGGCTCACGCCGAGTGTCAAGGCGAGCCCTTGATCCTTGACCCTGCTTCCGCTGGGCAGCGTTCCGTCGAGAATGACCCGACGGATCGCGTTGCTCGTCTCGCTCAAGCGAGTGCGGGCGGCAACCTTTGGGATTTGAGCCTGGACCGGTTTGACAATGCTCAAGTGGCGCCTATCTGACTATCAGGCGTGTTGCGGTCGGTACATAAGGAAGGGTACCGGATTCCTTGGTTCAACCTCGAGCAATGCACTGGGTCTCCCACGCCTACAATCCGGTGATGCTGTACTTCGATGCTGTCGCCATCGCTGCCGCCATCCCTCCTCTGGAGGAGCAGCTGCGGCTCGCAGAACAGGCCCTTGTCGCGGTCGGCGTCGATGGCGACGTCCCGGGCAAGATCAGCGTGCATCCGCGACCTCACTCCTCGATTGCCTACGCGATGCCCGCCTTTCTTCCGTCGTTCGGAGGCGGGCCAGGATCAGCGGTTGGAATAAAGTGGGTGACGATCTTTCCTGGCAACTCAGGTCTTGGCTTGCCAACGGTCAACAGTGTCATCCTCCTCAGCGACCCCGAGACCTTGGCTCCGGCAGCAATCATGGATGGGTCGACAATCACCGCAGCACGGACTGCAGCGGTCTCCGGCGTCGCGGTCGCGCGGTTGGCCCCCGCGTGTGGCGACCGACCACTCAGGATCGCGTTGATAGGAGCCGGTGTCCAGGGTCGAAGTCACGTCCCTATGCTGGGATACGTCGCCCCCGGCCATTGGCTATCCATTTATGACCGGCATCCTGATCGTTCCGAGGTGCTCGCCGCAGTCGCGGCCGCGAGACCAGATGTAGGTAGGGCGTCGGCGGCAGAGACCGCGGAAGAGGCCGTGGACGGCGCTGATGTCGTTATCACAGCCGCGTCTTTCGGCGACATCCGGCAAATCATGACCAACCGTTGGTTGCGACCGGAGGCTCTCGTCGTGGCTGTCGACTATGAGACGTACGTCTCGAGCGAAGTCGCCCGCTCCGCCGGCACGTTCCTTGTGGATGAGGTCCAGGGTTTCTTGAACTCCCGTGCCGAGGGAAGGTTCGAAGGCTTCCCCGACCCGAGCGGAACCATTGGAAGCTACATTCGTTCTGGGGAGCCTCGACCTTCCGGTCGGGTGCTCGTTATTCACCTAGGCATGGGCTTGAGCGACATCGTCTTTGCGGCAGCGGTTTTTGGCAGGGCCCGAGAGAAGGGACTTGGGATGGAGCTATCTTGAGCCGTTTGCAGGCCGGAGTCTCCACGATTCTCAGCGCGGTTCAACCTATAGGTGGCCATGTTCACTGTCCAGCGACCTTGAGGACCGTACTGCTGATCATTGCTAGATCGAGCTTCCTGCACTTAGGGCTTCGGCGGGAGGGCTCGGCCGCAACCGCAACTTCTGCCTTTGGACTACTCATGCTCTTTGTCGGGATCAGCCTGGCGTTGCTGCTGCCGGACCGATTCACGACTGCGGACATCCCCCATTTCGGACCTTGACAACCTGTCACGAGGCGACTCCCGAGTGACCGTCCGATGAGTTGGCGGCTTTACTCCCCGACCCAGCCCTGGGGAACAATCGCCCCGATCTTCATGTCTACCTGGTCTTCCTCGAATCCTTCGATGCTCGATCCGCAGGTCAAGGGTATGCCGCCCGTGCTAGCGTGCTCGATGACTGAACGGACCATCGTTCATCGAGCCCGGGGCTCGGGGAGGACCAGATGCGTCGACATCCGATTCTGGCAACGATTGCCGCGGCGGCGCTCAGCCTGGGTGGCCTGGCCGGCCTGTCGGCCGGGCCGGTCCTGGCGGCAACCTGCGTCGGCAGCACCAGTGCCCTCCAGGACGGCGGATTCGAGACGCCCGTCATCGGCGCCGGCAACGAATCACAGGTGGACGCTTCGCTCGTGCCGCCCTGGCACACGACCGACGGAGCGAACCTGATCGAGATCTGGGGCGACGGGTTCAACGGCGTCCCGGCGGCCGTCGGTACGCAGTTCGTCGAGATCAACGCAACGACTGCGGGGACCCTCTACCAGGATGTCGTCACCGTCCCCGGCGAGATGATGACCTGGACGCTGCAGCACCGCGGGCGAGTCGGCCCGGACACGATGAAGGTCCTGATCGGCGATGCCGCAACGGCCGACGTCACGAGCAACACGGGCTGGAACTACTTCTCGGCCGACCTCACCGACGACACGAACGCCTGGGGAACGCACACGGCGGCCTATATCGTTCCGGCCGGACAGACGTGCACGCGCTTCGGGTTCCGCGCGGTCAGCTCAACGGGCGGTGACCCATCGTTCGGCAACTTCCTCGATGCCACAGGGTTCCAGGTTGCTGCCCCGGCGTCGCCCAGCCCGCGCCCGAGCGTCCGGGCCACCCCGCCGGTCACGGCCAGCCTGGCCCAGGATCCGGGGCCGGGGACGGGGACGGGGCCGTATCCGGTGGTTCTCCTGGCCATGGCCGTGCTCGGGCTGGCGGTTGGTGGCTGGCGCGTGGCCCGTCGAACGAAGCGGACGACGGGCTAGTTCGCCGGTCGCGGGCAGCGCCCAGTCGGACGAGATCGCCGCCGAGCTCAACCGGTTGGCTGTTCCGTCTGCCTGACATAGGCGATCGTCTGCGGGCCCTCGGGCATCACGCAGACGGTGGAGCTCGGCTGGCTCCGAATGAGCTGGGCCACGGTTGCGCCGATATCGTCGGCCGACTCGAAGTGAGCCGCGGCCAACTGGCTCCGCGACAGGCCGTCTGCATGGACCAGGACCCGGGCCCGTGATTGGACCCGGGCCTGGACCTGGACCTGCCACTGGTCGGGGATCGTCACTGGCGACGATGCGATCATCTCGAGCAGCCCTGCGGGCGTGTCCCGCCGGGTCAGCAGCTCGGCGTACGACCCGTGGTCGGGTAGTCCATCGCGACACTCCGCGGCGCAGATGATCGTTCCGCCGTCGCGCACGACTTCGGCCGCGGCCGAGATCCCCTTGACCGCCTGGTACAGGTTCTGATCGAGCGGGTAGCCGCTGTTCGTCGTGACCACGATGTCGAAGCGGTCATCGACGGCGACCATCGCCTCGGACCTGGCGCGGGTGCGGGCCGCGCGGTGCATGGCTTCAAGGCTCCCCCCGAAGGCGGACGTGATCCGGTTCTCGTCATTGAGCAGCACGTCGAGGGCGAAGTTCGGGGGCGCAATGGCCGCCACGGCCCGGATGGCGTCATGGACCGGATTGCCCTCGCAGATCCCCCAGGTGGCCCGCGGATCGCCGATTCGACGGGCGTTGTGGAGCTGGAGCACCGTGTCGATGCCGGCCAGGCCGGGCGCCACCATCTTCGGCCCGCCACTGAAGCCGGCGAAGAAATGCGGTTCGACGAAGCCGGTCGTGATCCGCAGGTCGGCCTCCACCCACGCCCGGTTGAGCAGGACGGGAACGTCGTCCAGCATGCCCAGGTCAACCACGCTGGATGCGTCGCGCGACACGTGATTGAGGACGCGGCAGGACTGCCGGATATTGGGCCCCAGCATCTCGTCGAGCTCGGCGTCCGTGTTGGACCGATGCGTGCCCGTCGCGATCAGGATGGTCATGTCCTCCGGCCGGATGATCCCGTCGAGCTCCTCGAGCACGGCCTGAAGCATCGCCGGGCGAGGCTGCGGGCGGGTGATGTCACAGACGGAGATCGCGACTCGCTGGCCGCGCTTCGCCAATGCCCGCAGGGGGAGGCTGCCGACCGGTTGACGCAGGACGACTCGCAGGGTTTCGAGCTCATCCAGGGCCGCCGGACGGTGGGTCGGCCGAATGACGGTCGCGCCTTCGGGGAGCTCGACCGGAAGTCCGGTCGTGCCGTAGGCCAGGGTCACCCGCACGCCGGGAATCCTCTGGGTCGCGGGTGGGATTGCAGGTCCATCAGCCGCTCCGTACGGTATCAGGATGGAAGACCGGCTCTCGTGGATCGCGGATCGACTCGGCGACCGGGTCGCCTCCGTGGTGGACGTGACCCAATCGTGGGAGACCGCCACCCGGACCCGGATCGTGACGATGCAGAGCGGCGATCGGGTCGTCGTTCAGTCGATGGGCGATCGAGCGGCCCTCGCTCGACGGCTTCGGTTGAGTCAGCGACTGCCGATCGTGGCGCCATGGCTCCCGATCCCGGAGATCCGGCTCGCCGAGCTGGCGGCTCCGAACCCGGTCATCGTGACCCGGTTCATCGCCGGGACGTCGGGCCGCGAGATGCTGGCCACGGACGCGCAGGCGCAGGTCCTCGGCCGGCTGCTCGGCGGGCTGTTGGGAGACCTCAGGCGAGTGCCGATCTCCGGGCTGCACCTGCATGGGACATGGAGCCGACCCGATCAGCTCCTGGCTGCCGCCCGTCGCTGGACAGAAGGTGCGCGGGACGTCCTCGGCGCGACAGCGCCCCAGGTCCTCGCTGAGTTGCTCGCCGAGGCGTGGGAACTCCTGTCGGCCGAGCCGGTCGTATTCGCCCACGGGGACCTCGCCCCGGTCAATGTCGTCGTGCGCAATGGTCGCCTGGTTGCGCTCCTCGATCTCGAGCACGCCCGGATCGCCCCCGCGCTCTTCGACGCCGCCCGGGTCCGGTGGATCATTCGGCATCACCATCCCGAACGCTGGCCGGCGCTGCGTGACCCGTTCCTCGCCGCGGCCGGGCTTGATCAGGGGACCCGGACCCTTCGGACGCTGAACCTCCTGGCGGCCCTGCAATGCCTGGAGGCGCTCCATCGGATCCCGAAGGGCCGGACATCCACCCGTCTCGAATGTGCGACGAACCTGGCGGAGGTCCTGGCCTGGGACCCGGACTGAGACTCTTGTCCTCCTGTCAGACGTCCACCGCGGCACCGGATCCTCGCCCCGCTTCAGGGCAGCAGTTGGCGCAGCGCGAAGAGGACGTTGGCCGGGCGTTCGGCGAGGCGGCGCATGTACCACGGGTACCAGAACTCGCCGTACGCGATCAGGGTGTAGGCCGGCAGCCCGCTTGACGCGAGCCGTCGAAGCTCGCCGGCCCGGATCCCGAAGAGCATGTGGACCTCGAGGAGCCGGCGCTCGATGCCGGCCGCCTGGGCGAACGTGGCGATCCGCTCAACAAGGCCCCCATCGTGCGTTCCGAACGCGCAGCGAGCGCCCCGGGCCCGGGCGTCGTCCGTGCGCACTCCCTCGGCCATGACCAGGGCGAGCGCCTGGTAGGCAGCGTCAATCTCGGGCCGGCGGCGGTAGGCGATCTCAGCCGGCTCGTCGTAGGCGCCCTTGACCAGCCGAACCGCCGGGGCCAGGGGCAACAGCCGATGGAGGTCCACCGGCGTCCGGCGCAGGTACGCCTGGAGGCAGATCCCGACGTTGCGATGGCCCGCCTTCAGCCGCTCGTACAGGTCGAGGGTGGGGTCGACGTAGGGCGAACCTTCCATGTCCAGCCACAGCCACGTCCCGGCCGCCTCGGCCCGGGTGGCGAGGTCGTCGAGATGGCTGAAGCAAGCCTCGCCGTCGATGTCGAGGCCCACCTGGGTCGGCTTGACCGACAGTTCGACCGGGCGGCTGGACTGCCCGGCCCGCTCGATCACCGATCGGTAGTGAGCCGCCACCTGGTCGGCTCCCGCGAGACTCGTCAGGTTCTCGCCGAGGCGCGTGAACAGGATCCCCTGGCCGGCCTCGACGAGCGGGGCTGCTGCGGCAAATGCCGAGTCGGCGTCCTCGCCGGGCATGAACCGCCGGACTGCCCGCCGGACAAACCTCAGGCGCGGGAGCCGCTCGCGCAGGATCCGATTGCGGGCCATCCAGAGGAGGATCGTTCGCACCTGGTCATCTCCTCGACGGGTCTGCCACTGCCGGTGGCGGCGCTCGCCGGCACGGGGCCCAATCGTGCCACGACCGGGGGCCTAGAGGTGGGCGCGCTTGCGCGGACGGACGAACCGGGCGCTGCCGGCACTAGGCCGGAAGGTGGTCTCATTACCATCGTCCCAGTTGACCCGGTAGCCGGTCCCATAGCTCGCCTCGAGCACCTCGAGAATCTCGCCTTCGCGCGACGGTTTCCCCACCTTCTCGGACTCGACGATGATCCGATCCCCAACCCTTGCGACCATGGATAGCCTCCCTAGCACGCTCTCGACGATCGATCGGTCAAGGCTGACGGCCGGGCCACGAGAGGTAGACCTCGGCCAGGGCCCGAAACACCAGCAGACCAATCACGACGGCACCGAGTACGACAACCGGCAGCATCGGTCACGCTCCCGCGGCACGGGTCCGGTCTCGCCAGTGGCTCCGCGCGGCCCGGGCGGCCGTTGAAAGGACCGCGCCTCTTCGCCTCCCACGCTGCGCTCCGAGGCTAGGCCAATTCGCCGGGACGGACCAGTGCCGATCGGCATCGACGGCCGGGCCATCGGGCACTGCCGGCCGGCTCGGGTCGCCCTACCGAAGCAGGCCCAGCACCACGTTCGAGGTCGCCCCGACCGCCGCGATCAGCACGACGAGCGAGGCCGATGGCAGGGCCAGGGTCGGGAACCGTCGCGCGACACGGATCAGGGCCAGCAACATGACCGCGATCGCCGCGGCCTTCAGCGCGGCGAGCCCAAGCGGACCGGCCGACAGGTAGAGCGTTCGGGCCAGCGGGTTGCTCTCGGCCCCAATCCCGACATGGGCCGCAGCCGGCAGGAAGGTCGCCAGGTCCAACAGCTCCGCGACCACGACCAGCGCGTACAGGACCGGGTACCTGGTCTGGGTGAGGCGCAGCAGGGTGGTCGCTCCATCGGGTCGGCTCGGATTCGTGAACCTCCCCAGCGTCGGGCTGGGCCAAGGCTGCGTCCATAGGACCTCGGTCACCCTCGGACCCGCGGCGAGTACGGCCGATCCCCTGGCGGCCGCTCTCGATCAGCCCCGCTGAGAATCCAGAGAGCCGGCTCATTGAGCCGGCTCTCCTTGCGACGATCGGGCCTGGTTAGACCGAAGTACCGACCTGACTGAGGATGTTGCTGACCTGGCCACCAAGGAAGAGGAGCGAGATGATTGCGACAATGGCGATAAGTGCCAGGATGAGTGCGTATTCCGCGAGACCTTGGCCATCCTCGTTCCGGGATAACCACTGCGACAGGACCTGAACCATAGCCGTACCGTGTCCTTCTCCCTGGCTCGTGGCCCCCAATTCGGTGATGATCGACGGCTCCACGAGCGTGGGACAGAAGTACTACCACGGCCTAGCCCGAATTCCTAGTGGTTCGGTGTGTTTGCGCACCGGATTGAACGGGTTGAGCTAGCCGCTACCGCCAGAACGCGTCGTAGGGATGCTCGCCCACCAGCGGCCGGCCGGCCGCGAAGCGCTCGAGGGCGTAGGCGGAGATATCGACCGTCGTCGCTCGTCCGTCGAGAATCAGCTCGGCCATGCAGGCACCGACGGCCGGGGCCGTCTTGAAGCCCGTCCCGGAGTGCCCGCAGTCGAGGTAGAAGCCGTCCGGCCCGGCCTGGCCGAGGATGGCCCGCTGGTCGGGCGTGATCCCGTCCTGGCCGCCGTTGGCGGTTCGAAAGGTCCCGGCCGCCATCCACGGGACTCGCCGGCAGACCCGGTCGACCATCTCGTCCGCGACCGACGGCCGGGACGAACCAAGGGGCCGGTCGGGCGAGCCGCCGATTTCGTTGCCGTGCTCGAGGCCGACGAGCATCAGCTCCCTGCCCTCGGGCCGGAAGTAGACCGCCCCGATGTCGTCGATGACGATCGGGAAATCGGCCCTGTGGCCGTCGGGCAGCCCGAAGTACGCCGTGTCATGCCGCCAGGCCTGGACCGGGACCTCCAGGCCGACGGTCCGGGCGAGCTCCGCCGCCCAGGCCCCAGCCGCATTGACAACCACCGGCGCGGCATATCGCCCGCGGTCGGTCTCGACTCCGCTGACGCGCCCACCGTCCAGCGTGACTCGCTCGACGCGCGTGCCCTGGATCAGCTGGGCGCCGTCGCGCCGGGCGGCCGCCAGGAATCCGCTCGCCGTCCCGGTCGGATCGGCGTAGCCGGACTCGGGTTCGTACGCGGCGACGACCACATCGTCGGTGACCATCCCGGGGAACAACCTGGCCACGTCGTCCGGACCAAGGACGCTGGTGTTGATCCCAAGCCGCTGCTGCATCGCGACGTTCGCCCGAAGGTGATCGGCCTGGGGGGCCGCCAGGATCTCGAGGAAGCCGGTCCGCACGAACCCCGGATCGCCGGCCCCAACCACCTCGGCCCAGTTGCGGAAGTAGGCGAATGACGCCCAGGCGAGGCGCGACTCGCTCTCGAGGTCGTAGTGCATCCGGACGAATCCAGACGAGCGGCCGGTGGCCGCGCCGGCGACCGTGCCCCGCTCGATGACCAGGACATGGGTCCCACGTCGGGCCAGGTGGAAGGCGAGACTGGCGCCGTGGACACCTGCCCCAACCACGATCACGTCGAAGGCCTCGGTCATGCATCCATCATGGCAACTCCGCGTCCGCCATGCTTGGCGACGACTGGTGCCTGCGGTCAACGGGTTCTGGGACTTTGGTACTAGCCCGATGCCCGTACTCAAGTACCCTGCTGGGCGGGGGTGATCCGCCGAGAACCCCCTCTCTCCGGCCGATCGACCATCCCCAGCGGTAGGGTGCCCACTGCCACTGCCTCGGGGGAATCCGCTTCCGCTCGAGGCATTCGCCGTCATGCAGTCGCTTCCCTCAGCGTCGCTGTCGCGTGCAGGGCTGAACCGCCGACGGTTCGCGGCCCTCTTCATCGCGTTCGCGCTCCTCGAGTCGGCCTTCGGCGCCAGCCGTCCGGTGGCAGTGGCCGCAGTAGACCCATGCCTCTCGCCGGCGAATGCGATCGTGGCCGAGAACTGCCAGCCCGGCACCGCCCAGTCGGTGTGGGATGTATCCGGCTCCGGCGATCCGAGCATCCAGGGGTTCGCCACCGACATCAGCGTCAACAAGGGCACGACCGTCAGCTTCAAGGTCGCGACGCCGGCGACCGCCTACCACATCGATATCTACCGGCTCGGCTACTACGGTGGCAACGGCGCGCGGCTCGTCGACACGATTTCGCCGTCTGTGACGCTCCCGCAGGTCCAGCCCGTCTGTGGCTTCACTGCCGGCGGGTTGAACCTGACCGACTGTGGCAACTGGGTGGTGTCCGCCTCCTGGGCCGTGCCCTCGACCGCCGTCTCCGGGATCTACATCGCTCGTCCGTCGCGTGACGACCCCACCCACGTGGGCGAGGCAAGCCACATCGTCTTCATCGTCCGGGACGATGTCAGCCACTCGGACATCCTCCTCCAGACATCCGACTCGACCTGGCAGGCCTACAACCAGTACGGCGGCTACAGCCTGTACGCCGGCCCCGGCGCCAACGACGGCGGCCATGCCCGCAAGGTCAGCTACAACCGCCCCTTCAGCACCCGGGCTACGCCGCCCGAGGACTGGCTGTTCAACGCCGAGTACCCGATGCTGCGCTGGCTCGAGCGGAACGGCTACGACGTCAGCTACTTCACCGACCTGGACACCGATCGCCACGGATCGGAGCTCCTCAATCACAAGGTCTTCATGTCCTCCGGCCACGATGAATACTGGTCGGCCGGCCAGCGCACCAACGTCCAGGCGGCCCGTGACGCGGGTGTCAACCTGGCCTTCTTCAGCGGCAACGAGAGCTACTGGAAGACGCGCTGGGAAGCCTCGACCGATGGCTCGAGCACGCCCAACCGCACCCTTGTCAGCTACAAGGAAGGGTCCGCCCAGGGCAGCGAGCACTACAACTGCCAGAGCAACTATCAATGCGACCCGGATCCGGTCCAGTGGACCGGCCTGTGGCGCGAAGGCTGCCCGGCCCAGAACCCCGGCAGCACGGATGGCTGCAAGCCGGAGAATTCCCTCTCCGGTCAGATCAGCTGGAACGGCACCACCGGCAGCCTGAACGTCCCGGCGCAATACGCGCCGCTGCGCTTCTGGCGTAACACCTCGGTCGCGAGCCTGGCGAGTGGGTCGGTGACGCTGGCCCCCGAGACGCTCGGCTACGAGTGGGACCCGGACCAGCCCGCCTTTGCCTCGAGCAACCCCGCCGGCCGTATCCTTCTATCCCAGACCGGCGCCGCAGGCCTGACTCACCACATGAGCCTGTACCGCGCGCCGAGCGGAGCCCTTGTCTTTGGCGCCGGGACGGTCCAGTGGGCGTGGGGCGTCGATTCCACCCACGATCGTGGCTCGGCGCCCGCGAACGCCGACATGCAGCAGGCGACGGTCAATCTCCTGGCCGACATGACGGCCCAACCCGCGACCCTTCAATCCGGCCTGACCCCGGAGGCAGCTTCAGCTGACACGATCGCCCCGACGACCGCGATCACGAACCCCACCGGCGGGGCGACGATCAGCGGCTCGACGACGGTCACCGGCACCGCCGCCGACACGGGCGGCGGCGTCGTGGCGACGGTCGAGGTCTCGACCGACGGTGGCGCAACCTGGCAGCCGGCCCAGGGCCGCACCAGCTGGTCGTACACCTTCACGCCGGCCGCCACCGGATCGCTGACGATCCGGGCGCGCGCCTACGACGACAGCCTGAACCAGGGGCCTGCAACCAGCGTCACCGTCACGGCCGTGCCACGAACCTGTCCCTGCGCGATCTGGGATCCCTCGGCAGTGCCGGCCGAGACCAACCTGAACGACAACAGCAGTGAGCTGGGTGGGATCGAAGTCGGGGTCAAGTTCCGGGCCGCGACGAACGGCTTCATCACGGGGCTGCGCTTCTACTGGGCCCCCGGCGACTCCGGGATCCACGACGGGCACCTCTGGACGGCCGGCGGAACGCAGCTCGCAGCGGTCACCTTCCCTGCGTCGAGTACCCCAGGCTGGCAGGAGGTGACGCTGGACTCGCCCGTCGCGATCGACGCGGGGACGACCTATGTCGCCTCCCAGCATTCGTCCCTGGGCTTCTATTCCGACACGGTCGGCTACTTCAGCACGGCCTTCGTCAACCCACCGTTGACCGCCCTCGCCGATGGAACCGATGGCCCGAACGGCATCTATGCCTACGGCTCGAGCGCGTTCCCGACCTCGACCTTCTCGGCCAGCAACTACTGGGTCGACGTGGTCTTCGCGACCAGTGTGGGACCCGACCTGACGCCGCCAACCGTCGTGAGCACCGTGCCGAGCAGCGGGGCGATCGGCGTGGGAGTCAGCGCGCCCGTCAGCGTCCGTTTCAGCGAGCCGATCGATCCCATCACCATCAGCGGCACGACCGTCCTGCTGCGCAACGGCGCCAGCCAGCTCGTGCCGGCGACCGTGACCTACAACTCCGGGGCGCGCACGGGGATCCTCACCCCGACCGCCGCCCTGGCCTACTCGAGCGTATACACGGCGACCGTCATCGGTGGCTCCGGCGGCGTGAAGGACCTGGCCCACAACGCCCTCGTCGCAAACCGCACCTGGTCGTTCACCACCGCATCGCCGCCGCCGCCACCGCCGAACCAGGGGCCGGGCGGACCGATCCTGGTGATCTCAGCGAGCGCCAACGCGTTCAGCAGCTATTACGCCGAGATCCTGCGGGCCGAGGGGTTCAACGAGTTCGCAGCCGCCGACATCTCGACCGTCACCCCCTCGCTCCTCGCCCAGTACGACGTCGCCATCCTGGGCGACGAGACGATCAGCCCCGCCCAGGTGACGATGCTGACCGACTGGGTGAACGCGGGCGGGAACCTGATCGCCATGCGGCCCGACAAGAAGCTGGCCGGACTGCTGGGCATCACCGACGCGGCGGCCACGCTTTCGAACAGCTATCTCCTGGTCGACACCTCCCAGGCTCCGGGTGCGGGCATCGTGAGCCAGACGATCCAGTTCCACGGGACCGCGGATCGCTATGCGTTGAGCGGGGCGACGAGCGTGGCGACGCTCTATGCCACCACCGCCACGGCGACGTCGAACCCAGCCGTGACCCTCGAGACCGTGGGCAGCAACGGCGGGCAGGCGGCGGCGTTCACCTTTGACCTGGCCCGATCGGTGGTCTACACCCGCCAGGGCAATCCTGCCTGGGCCGGGCAGGAACGCGACGGCACCACGCCGATCAGGTCCGACGACCTCTTCTTCGGCGCCAAGGCCGGGGACGTGCAGCCCGACTGGGTCGACCTGAACAAGGTCGCCATTCCCCAGGCGGACGAGCAGCAGCGCCTGCTGGCGAACCTGATCGAGAAGATGGAGCTCGACAAGCATCCCCTGCCCCGCTTCTGGTACCTCCCCCGAGGCGCGAAGGCAGCCGTGGTCATGACCGGCGACGACCATGGCAACGGCGGGACCGTCGGCCGCTTCAATGCCTACATCGCGGCCAGTCCATCGGGCTGCTCGGTCGTGGACTGGCAGTGCGTGCGGAGCAGCTCGTACATCTACCCCGGGACGGCCATCACCAATACCCAGGCAGCGGCCTTCACCGCGCAGGGCTTCGAGGTCGGCACCCATATCAATACCGGCTGCAACGACTGGACGCCCAGCTCGCTCGAGGACAACTACGCGACCCAGCTGGCCCAGGTCGCGGTCCAGCTGCCGGGCATCCCTGCCCCGGACAGCAACCGGACCCATTGCATCGTGTGGAGCGACTGGGCCACCCAGCCCGCGGTCGAGCGGAGCCACGGGATCCGGCTCGACACCAACTACTACTTCTGGCCACCGGCGTGGATCCAGGACCGGCCGGGACTGTTCACGGGCTCGGGGATGCCGATGCGCTTCGCCAACCTCGACGGCTCGATGATCGATGTCTACCAGGCCGTGACCCAGATGACCGACGAGTCCGGCCAGACGTATCCGTTCACGATCAATACGCTGCTCAACCGCGCGCTCGGGTCAGAGGGCTACTACGGCGTGTTCACCGCCAACATGCACACGGACAACGTGTCGTCCAGCGGATCCGATGCGATCGTCGCCTCCGCCCAGGCACGCGGCGTGCCGATCGTCTCCGGCCGGCAGATGCTCACCTGGCTCGACGGTCGGAACAGCTCATCGTTCGGCAACCAGGCCTGGAATGCCAACAAGCTGACCTTCACGATCGCGGTCGGCAGCGGGGCGAACGGCCTGAGCGCGATGCTTCCGACGGGATCTGCCGTGGGCAGCCTGACCGGGATCAAGCGCGCCGGCAACCCGGTCGTCTACACGACCCAGACGATCAAGGGCATCGAGTACGCCCTCTTCCCCGCGTCCGCCGGCGCCTACGAGGCGAGCTACGCGGTCCCGAGCCCAGCGCTGCACGACACCACCACGAGCGACTTCGGGGCTGGCTCCGGGACAAACACCTACATCTCGCAGACCGCTGATGGCGAGGTCAGCCTGGCGCCCACCGTTGGCGCCGAGTTCGGCGGAAGCAGCCTGCCCGCCGGCTGGGCGACACGGAGCGTACCTTGGGACGTCGGCGGATCTGCAACGGTGGGCGGCGGGCTGCTCACCGTCGACGGCACAATCGCCGGCACGAACGCCACGTTCGGTCCCGGTGGTTCGCTGGAGTTCGTGGCCACCTTCGGCGCGCAGAAGTTCCAGCACGTCGGTTTCGTGAAGGACGTTGACTTCAACGATCCGTGGGCCATTGTCAGCACCGGAGCGGCCGGCGACGGCGTATACGCCAGGACCAGCAGCGGGGGCCAGACATCGCTTGGCGCCGGGCTCCTGGGGGCCGCTCACCGCTACCGTATCGACTGGACGGCCACCGGCTTCGATTTCTATGTCGACGGGGTCTTCACG
>JBBRIM010000043.1:0-15658 GCA_038221095.1 Candidatus Limnocylindrales bacterium | reverse complement strand
CGGCAACAGTTATCCCGTGGCCTGCGACAGCGCGATTTGAGCGTTGCGACCGCTGAGTCTCGCTGTCGGGCAGCGGTTCCGACCTCGCCCAGCGTCTCAATGCGCTGCTCTGTCTCACCAGAATCAACGACTGCCCCAGATTGGCCGTGGCGCTCATTCGAAACGAGTCGGACCATGCGCCTTGCGGGCGGCGCCGTGGTCCGACCGGAGCCTGACGGCGTGCGTGGGACCCTCATCGGAGTCCGCAACCGGGCGGAGGCGCGCAAGATTGGGTGCTTGTTGCGCTGACGGAACCATGCGAGTCTCGGTCTACTCGGCGAACAGGGCCGCCACGAACGCGCTCGGATCGAACGGGAGCAGGTCACCAACCCGTTCACCAACCCCTACGAACCGAACCGGAATTCCGAGCGCCGCCTCGATTGCGAATACGATTCCGCCCTTGGCGGTTGAATCGAGCTTGGTCAGGACGATCCCGGTCAGGCCGGTCGCCTCGTTGAAGGCCCGAGCCTGGGCCAGCCCGTTCTGTCCGGTCGTGGCATCGAGGACGAAGAGCACCTCGGGCTGGGCGCCCGGCAGGCGCTTGTCGATGATCCGCCGAATCTTGGCCAGCTCGTCCATCAGGTTGACCTTGGTGTGCAGCCGGCCGGCCGTGTCGGCGATCACGACGTCCGTGCCCCGGGCGACAGCCGCATCCAGCGCGTCGTAGACGACGGCGCCCGGGTCGGCGCCCGGGGCGTGGGCAATCATCGTGCTGCCCGAGCGGCCGGCCCAGATCCCGAGCTGCTCAACGGCGGCCGCCCGAAACGTATCTGCAGCGGCCAGGATCACGGTCAGGCCCTCGGCTCGGTAGCGGCTGGCCAGCTTGCCGATCGTGGTCGTCTTGCCCGTCCCGTTCACGCCCACGATCAGGATCACGGCCGGTTGGCCGGGGCCGAACGGGCGCGGTCGCCAGTCATCCGCGCGGGGGGCGAGGAGCGCCGCCAGCTCAGCCCGGACGGCGGCCAGGTTACCGGCCGGGTCGCGCCTGGCGCGGGCTCGTTCCACGATCTCGATGGCGAGGCCCGCACCGACGTCCCCGCCGATCAGTGTCTCCTCGACCTCCTCCCATGACGGGCCGCCGGCTGTGGTGCCGCCCAGCAGGCCGCGCAGCCGGGCAACGAAGCCGCCTCGAGTGGGAGCCACGCCCGCCTCGATGCTGCCAGGCCGCTCAACCGGCTCGGCCGGCTCGGCGGCTGGCTCGACCGCCTGGGCGACCGGTTCAATCGGCTGCGCGGTCGGCTCGACTGGAACCGGGTCATCGAAATCGGCCGGATCTGGTTCCCAGCCCGGTTCGATTGGCTCCGCCGGGGCCGTCTCGTCTGCAGGCCGGAGCTCTTCCGCTGGTTTGCGCCGCCAGAACATGTCAGGACGCGCTGGAGCCGGCGGGCTGCGGGGTCCGGCCGCTGCCGTTGTCGCGTTCGGCAATCGCGGTCGCCTCGTCAAGGCGGAGGCTGATCACCCGGCTCACCGAGTCATCACCCACGGTCACCCCGTAGAGCGCGTCGGCCGCCTCGATCGTGCCCCGGTTGTGGGTGATCACGATGAACTGGATCTCACCGGCGAGGTCGCGCAGGGCGTCGGCGAACCGGCCGATATTCGCCTCGTCAAGGGCGGCATCGACCTCGTCCAGGACACAGAACGGGACCGGTCGTACGGCCAGCATCGCGAACAGCAGGGCCACGGCGGTCAGGGCGCGCTCGCCGCCGGACAGCATCGCCAGCGCCTGCGCCTTCTTGCCGGGCGGGCGAGCAACGATCTCCACCCCGGTCGACGAGAGGTCCTCGGGGTCGGTCAACTCGAGCCGGGCGAAGCCACCGCCAAAGAGCTGCTTGAAGCGCGCATCGAAGGCGACTTCGAGGTGGCGGAACGTGGTCTTGAACTGTTCGGCAACCATCGTCCCGAGCTCATCGATCAGGGCCCGGGTCGTCGCGATGGCGGCGTTCAGGTCGCGCTCCTGCGTCTCGAGGCCATCCAGCCGGGTTCGCAGGACGGCGTATTCCTCGATCGCCAGGGGGTTGGCGGCGCCGAGTTCGTGGTAGCGCCGGCGGAGCGTGGCCAGGCGTGCCGGGCCGGCCGGTTCGTGGGGCGGTGGGCTGGTCGTCCAGGCGAGCAGGACCCCCGCGGGGATCTCGTCGAGCGAGACTGCCTCGTCGAGATCTGCCGGATCCCCCTCAGCGGACCCGGCCGAGCGGGGGCCAGGGGCGCCCAGCCCAGGGGCGCCCAGGCCAAGTGCCCGCAGCCCCACGCCCCCGAGCCCGGCCAGCTCGACCAGGGCCTGTTCACGAATCAGGTCGAGGGCCAGCCGGCTCTCGAGCTCGGCCACCTCGGCGCCGCGCAGGCGATCCTCGGCCGAGCGCAATCGATCGCGGGCAATTCCCGTCGCACCTTCGGCTGCCGCGAGGGCAGCCCGATCTCCAGCGTCGGCGGCGCGTGCCTCAGCCAGGACGACCCGGAGGGCCTCCTCGCGGCTCGTTGCCGCGGCTACCTCGACGGCCAAGCGGTCGCGCTCGAGCAGAATGGCCGACTCGCGCTCGGCGAGCTGGGCCGTCTCGCGCTCGGCGCGTTCGATCCGGTCCTGGCTCATGGCGGCACCAGCAGTCTCGCGCGCCTGGACGGCCTGGGCGTCGGCCCGGACCCGGTCACGTTCGGCAAGATCGACGGCCAGTTGGTCGCGCCGGGCCCGGAGCTCCGCCACCCGTAGATCCCAGGCCTCGAGCGCACTCTGGTCGAGGGTCCTCCCCGGTGCCGCCGCCGTCTCAGCGCTGGCCTCATCAAGGATCGCCAGGGCGGCGCGGTGACGCTCCACTTCCGTCTCGGCGCGCTCGGCTGCGGCCTCCTGCCAGACGCTTTCACGGGCAATCCGCTCGAGTGATCGAGCCGCGACGCGTTCTGTCTCCTCGGCCGCCCTGCGAGCCGCTCCGACCCGCCCCTCCTCGGCCCGCAGCCCTTCGAATGCAGCTCGCACGGTTGCGGCCTCGGACGCCGCCGCGACGCCGGCCGCCTCAGCCAAAGCAGCGTCCTTTTCGAGGCGGCCGAACTCGGCCTGCAGGCCGTCGAGCTCCGCCCGCCGTTCGAGCGTCCCGTCGACCCGCCCAAGAGCCACCGTTGCGGCACCGACCAGGGCTCCCCCATCGCGCACCACGACTTGCCAGCCAGGCGGGAGCAGGGCCTGCAGCTCGAGCGCCGATTCGAGGTCCGGCGTCCAGGCCGTCCGGTCGAGCAGCGCTCGCGCGGCACCGACGTCGTCACGCCGGATCGCCTCCGCCAGGAAGCCACCGCCGACGCTGGCCAGTCGATCGCGGAAGGCTGCCGTGGTTCGATCCGACGTTCCCGGCGTGCTCCCCGACGGCCGGCTGCGATGTTCCTCCACGATGAGCCAGCCGCGCTCGGCCGCCAGGCCGCCGACGGCCGCCCGGCCGACGACATAGCCTCGGGCAGCCTCGCCGAGAGCGGCCTCGACGGCAGCCCGGAAGCCCGGGTCGACTCGCAGCTCGCTGTCGACCCGCCGTCCGCCAACCCGCTGGGCTGCCCGGGCGATCCCGCGCGCTTCATCCTCGCCAAGGCGGGCCGTGGCGGCCGCCAGGCGGCCGCGGATCGCGGACAGCGCAGCCCCAACCGTCGAAGCCCGCTCCTCCGCGGCCCGGCGTCCACCTTCGGCGGCATCGGCGGCGGCACGGGCTTGATCCAGGTCCGCCGCGGCCGCCAGCTCCGCTTCGATCGCTACCCGATGTTCGTCACGGGCCGATCGTAACTTCGCCTCGAGACCGGCCCGCTGAGTCGCGCCGGCCGCCGCGGCCGCCCGGTCATCGGCAGCCCGGCGCTGGGCATCAGCCAGGCGTCGCCGGGCCGACTCGTGCTCGGCAGTTCGGGCCGCGAACGCACGCTGGAGGGCCGCCCGTTCGTCACCCTCGGCTTGCTGGGCAGCTCGCAACTGGCCGAGTTCGCGACGCGCCTCCGCCAACCCGAGCTCGGCTTCCTCAACGGCGGCCAGCAGGGCGGAGTCGCGTTCCGGGACCGGGCTGGCAAGGGCACGCCGACGAGCGGCCAGCTCGACCTCCGCCGCGCTCCGCTCCTCGTCCAGGCGAACGCGCTCACGCCTGATCGCCTCCAGGTCGGCGGACTGGCGGGTGGCACCCAGTTGCAGCCCGACGAGCGCTGTCCGGGCGAGCTCGTGGGCGTCTCGTCGTTCGATCTCGACGGCGACCTGGCGAGCCAGCCGGCCTGCGACGTCGGCCGCGACCGCTTCTGCGTTGAGCAGGGCGGCCACCGCCAGGTCAACCTCCATCCGGGTTCGGCCGAGACGCTCGGTCCCGTCCGCGGCCTGGCCGGCGGCTTCGTGCCAGCGGGCGTGGGCGCTGACGACGAGGGCCTCAGCAAGTTCATCCCCGGCGTTTGCCCGGGTTGTCTGCTGCTCGGCCTGGATGGCCAGCCGGCGCGCCTGCGGGCGCAGTTCTCCCAGGATGTCCTGGGCCCGAGCCAGGTTTGCCTCGGCTTCGACGAGTTGCTCTTCGGCCCGTCTGCGGCGTCGCTCGTGGCGACGCACCCCGGCCACTTCCTCGAACAACGGACGGCGCTCCTCGGGCCGGAGGGCCAGCGCCTGATCGACCATGCCCTGGCCGATGAACAGGAAGGCGTTGTCGGCGAGGTGGGCCGTGTCGAGCAGGTCAACCAGGTCCTTGAGCCGGACCCGGCCCCGATTCAACAGGTAGTCGTTCTCCCCTGAGCGGTACAGCCGCCGGCCGAGCTCGACAACCTGGTAGTCGACGGGGAGCAGGCCGTCGGCGTTGTCGAGGACCAGGCTGACGTCGGCCATGCCCAGGGCCGGGCGTCGATCGGAGCCGGCAAAGATGACGTCCTCGGACTTCCGGCTGCGCAGGGCACGACCCTGTTCCCCCAGCGCCCAGCGCAGCCCGTCGGCCAGGTTGCTCTTGCCCGAGCCGTTCGGACCCACGACGGCGCTGATCCCGGCGCTGAATTCGACGGTCGTCTTCTCGGCGAACGACTTGAAGCCCTGCAGGCGCAGCGCGAGGAGCCGGGCGTCGCTCATGTCGTCCGGGGCTCGGCTGAAGCTGGGGGTGGCTGGGGCGACCCGCTCGAACTGAACGTTTCAAGAGCGGCTGACGCGGCGTCCGTCTCGGCCGTTCGGCGAGACGGTCCGACGCCGACCCCGAGGACGTCGCCGCCGACGCTCACCTCGATCTTGAAGATTCGCTCGTGATCCGGTCCGGAGACATGGACGAGGCGATAGGCCGGCCGCTCCCCGGCGAGTCGCTGGGTGTGCTCCTGGAGCCGGCTCTTGGGACTCTTCAGGCTGCCGACCGCCGCTTCGGAGTCGAGTTCCGGCGCCGCGACAGCCAGGATCCAGGCGCGCACGGCCTCAAACCCGAGGTCGAGGTAAACGGCCCCGGCCACCGCCTCGAAGGCCGAGGCGAGGAGCGACGGCCGACGGCGACCGCCACGCTGCGACTCACCTTCACCGAGCAGCAGCCACGCCCCGAGCTCGAGACGGCTGGCCAGGCGGGCAAGGCCGGTGGTGCTGACGATGGCAGCCCGGCGGGCCGACAGGGCACCCTCGTCGTCGGTCGGCCGATGGCGATACAGGGCATCCGAGATCACCAGCGACACGACCGCGTCGCCCAGATACTCGAGGCGCTCGTTGTGGCCCCCGACGGCGTCGCGGTGCTCGTGCAGGTAGCTGCTATGGACGAGCGCCTGGGCGAACACCTCGGGGTCGCGGATCGGCAGCCCCAGCTGGGCCGCGAAGGCTACGGCCGATGGCATCGGCGGGGTCTGGCCGGCGAGTGCGGCAGGCAGGAGCGTCCGGCCCGCCGCTCAGGCGCTAGGACGTTCGCTCGTCGATGTACTCGACGGCGTCGCCAACGGTGCGGATGCGCTCGGCGTCCTCGTCCGAGATCTCGGTCCCGAACTCTTCCTCGAGACTCATGATCAGCTCGACCAGGTCGAGCGAGTCCGCATTGAGATCGTCGACGAACGACGCCTCGGGCTTGACGTCCGCCTCATCGACACCGAGCTGCTCGACAACGATTTTCTTCAGGCGATCGTAGGTAGTGGCCACAGAATCCCTCCTGGAAGGTCGGTCATCACCCGGCAGGAACGCCGGCATCTTCATCTGCGGATCCGTCGACCAACTCCTCGGTCGCCGCAGCCGCGTCCCGGTCGAGTCGCCCGAGGACGCCGTTCATCAGGCGTCGCGCCGGGTCTCCGCTGTAGATCCGTGCCAGCTCGACCCATTCGGCGATCGCAACTCGGGCCGGCGTCGCCGCGGAGTGTAGCACCTCACCGATGGCCGTTCGCAGCAAGGCGCGATCAATTCGGGCAAGTTGGACCACCGGGTACTGGGGCGCCAGGGCGCCGATCGTCAGATCGATCTGATCGCGCTGCTCGACCGTGACCGCCACGAGGCGCCGAGCAAACCCGGCAGCCTCCGGATCGCCCTCGGACTCGGCCAGATGGCGCTCGAGGACGTCGGCGGCTGTCCGCTGGCCAAAATCGGCCTCGAAGATGGAGGCGAGAGCCAGCCGGCGAGCCTGGCGACGCGACCGAATCTGCTCGCGGCCCGGTCGCTCCAGGGGCGCCTCCACGCTGGTCAGGCGCCCACGCCGTCGACGTTCACTGTCACGTCGCCGGGAACCAGGCCCAGTTGGCGCTCGAGGGCAGCCACGACGGCCGCCCGGACCTGGCCGGCCAGCGGCTGGAGGGCCTGGCCCGGCCGGGCCACGATCGCGATCCTGACCCCAACCTCGGCGCCGCTCAGGCGGATGACCACCGCCGAACCGGCCAGCTTCCGGCGAAGCCAGCCGCCCGATCGGTCGACCCGCAGGACGCCGGGCACTTCAAGGGCCGCCAGCCGGACGGTCTCGCGGATCACGGCCGGACCGACGATCAGCTCGGGGCGGCTCATTCGGCGGGTTCCCCGGCGGCGGCCGGCTGAGGCACCGTCTGGAACGTTTCGGCGATCAGCTCGGGGATTCGCGCCCGGGCCGCGGCGGCGCCGACCGCAACGGCATACGAGATCATCCGCCGTTTGGCTCGGCCGTGGGTAATGATCACCGTGCCCTTCACCCCGAGCAAGGGCGAACCACCGGACAGTTCGTAGTCGAAGATCTTGCGGATCCGCCGTATTCCGGGACGCATCAGGATCGAGGCGGGCGGGCCGAACGGCAGGCGCTCGAACTCCTGGCGGAACAGGCCGAAGATGAACTGGGAAAGGCCCTCGAAGAACTTGATCACGACATTGCCGACGACTGCATCGCAGACGACGACGTCGGCCGCGTGCCGGACCAGGTCCTTGCCTTCGACGTTGCCGACGAAGTTCAGGCTGGAGGCCTGCAGTAGTTCGGTCGCCCGCTTGATCCGGGAGTCGCCCTTGCCGGTCTCCTCGCCGATCGAGAGCAGGGCAACCCGGGGGCGGTCGACCCCCAGGACCCGTTCCGCGAAGAGCGAGCCCATCTCGGCGAACTGGTAGAGCTGCTCGCCGGTCGAGTCGGTCGTCGCCCCGATATCGAGCAGCACGAAGGGCCCCGACTCGGTCACCATCTGGACCGCCAGGGCGGGCCGGTCGACGCCCGGCGCCCGGCCCAGCCGGAAGATCGCGGCGGCAACCCCCGCCCCGGTGTGGCCCGCGGTCACGACCGCGTCGGCCTCCCCCGCCCGGACGAGGTTCATCGCCACGAGGATCGAGGCATCCTTCTTCTCGCGCAGCGTCTGCGCGGGGTGCTCATCCATCCCCACGACCTCGGCGGCGTGCACAAACCGGACATTGGCCGGCAGGTCCGCACCGACGATCGCCCGGACCCGGATCTCGTCACCGACGAAAAGAAGGTCGTCCTCGGGATGGGCGCGGGCGTGGATCAGGGCCCCCTGGACGGCCTCTTCGGGCGCAAAGTCACCACCCATCACGTCTACGGCGACCCGGACGCGGCGGTCGGAGGTCGCGCCCCGGACGGCGCTGAGGTCCACGAGCCTAGGAGGCGGCCTCGTCCGTGGTCCGCTTCAGATCGATCGCCTGGCGGCCACCGTAGTAGCCACAGTTCGGGCAGGCGTGGTGGGGCAACTTCGGCTCATGACAATGCGGGCACTCTTCGAGCCGGGGCAGGGCCAGGGCCGCATGGCTGCGGCGATCACCCTGCCGGGCGTGCGATACCCGTCGCTTCGGGACTCCCATCGCTCGTCGTGTCTCCTCTGGCGCGGCTGTCGCGAGGCGGACGATCGCCCCGCGGAATGTCGGTCTGGATCTGGTCGGTCACCGGCCACGCCAGCCTGCTGGCGTGATGGGGGGCCGACGGGCGAGTCTATCCCCTCTTGGCCTCGTCGTCGACCCGGAACGCCCGGAGCACCTCAAGGCGGGGGTCGAGATCGGGCTCCTCATGCCGGTGGGGACCGTCGTCGAGCCGCTCACCACAGACGACACACAGGCCCGGGCAGTCGGGCCGGCAGAGCGGGGCGATGGGCTCACTGAGCTGAATCGCTTCGCGAATGATCGGTCCGAGCTCCACTTCGTGGTGGTCGGTCAGCCGGACGATCTCCGGTTCGACGGTTGGGTCGAGGACCTTGCCCGAGCCCAGGTCGATGCTGGGCAGCGCCTCTTCGTTCAGCTTCAGGACGAGCGGTAGCTCGAGGGGCCGCAGGCAGCGGCTGCAGGGCAGCGCGAACGCCGTCTCGACCGTGCCGGTGATCAGCAGTCCGCGGTTCGTCCGCCGGAACTGGACCTGACCGCCGACTGGTGCGCCGAGCTCAAGGTCATCGCCCACGTCGAGCGCGACCCCATCGAACGCATAGTCACGCCTCGAACCCGGTGGTTCGGCCAGCAGGGCGGCCAGCGGATAGGTCAGCTCGCGAGCCTGGGAAACGGCGGTCACCCGCGCGACGAGTGGGGTGGCGCCGGCTCGAAGTCCTCATCGTCGGCATAGCCGTCGGCTGGGACCACCGGCTCATCGTCATCCAGCCCGGCCGGGGTCCGCGAGTCGATCACGGCGATCCCCTTGCGGATGCTATGGAGGGTCTTGGCCACCTCCGCCTCGAGGGTGGCCAGGACGGACACGGCGTACGCATCGGCGCCCTCGCGGATCCCCGCGGCCTCGGTCTGGGTGCGCTCCATGATCCGGCGGCCTTCATCCTCGGCCGCCTGGGTCAGGCCACGTTCCTCGATCAGGAAGGCCGCCTGCTCCTGCGCCCGGGCGACGATCGACTCGGCCTCTTCCTGGGCCTTCTCGATGATCCGCTCACCCTCGGAGTTGATCCGCTTTGCGGCCCTGATCTCTTCCGGAATGGCCACCCGCAACTCGTCGATCAGGCCCAGTGCCGCGCTCTGGTCAAGAACGATGTTGCTGGTCAGGGGCAGCTTCTTCCCGCTGGCGATCAGGTTCTCGAGTCGCGTGACGAGGAAGATGATGTCGATCGGACCGGCCCTCCCTGGACTGGTGGCGGCGAACGGCGAGGCCGTACCGTCCGGATTATCGCACCCGCTCAAGCGCCACGCGCACGGCCACCTCGGCCGGGCCGGGCACCATCGCCCGGACATCGCCGCCGAAGCCGGCAATCTCGCGGACCAGGGTGGAGCTCACGTAGCCATGCTCGAGCGAGGTCATGAAGAAGACCGTGTCGATCTCGGGCGCCAGGACCCGGTTGTTGTGGGCAAGTTGCATCTCCGTCTCGAAGTCCGAGATTGCCCGCAGACCACGCACGATGTAGGCGGCTCCCGTCCGGCGGCAGACGTCCACGGTCAGGCCATCGAACGACTCGACATCGATCCGGGCGACGAGCCCTGGATCGGTCGCCGCGACCGACGCCCGGATCGCCTGGAGACGCTCGGCCACGGTCAGCAGCGAGGTCTTGCGCGGATTGGTCAGGACGGCGAAGACGACCCGGTCGAAGACAGCCGCCGCTCGACGGACCACATCAAGATGACCGAAGGTGACCGGATCGAACGACCCGGGATAGACCGCGATCCTCATCCGTCCTCCGTGGCGACCGGCCGATAGAACGTCAGCGTCGTTTCGCCGAAGCGCCGCTCACGGACCGATCGTAGCAGGCCGATCCGGGCCGACGGTGCGGCCCGCCAGAAGTGCTTGGCGACGACGACCGCGTCAAGCGCAAGGAGACGGCTGGGGCGACCCGCGCTGCCGCCGAGCGTGGCGAGGAGCGTCTCGAGGAGGGTCGTGTCGTCGTAGGGCGGGTCGAGCAGGACAATGTCGAACGGCCCGGCTGTTGGGCCGGCCGGGGTCGAGTCGCCGGCCGCGTTGGCCGTTGCCAGCCAGGCGACCGCCTCGGCCCGCACGACCTGGGCCGCCGGGCCGGCCAGCCCGGTCCGGGCGAGGTTGTCCGCGATGACCAGGCAGCTCCGGGCGTCGCGCTCGATCATCAGCGCGACCGCCGCCCCGCGCGACAGCGCCTCGATCGCGCCCGCCCCGGTCCCCGCACATAGATCGAGGAACCGGGCGCCGGCCAGTTCCGGCTCGAGGATCGCGAAGAGGGTCTGCTTGACCCGGTCGGTCAGCGGTCGCGTGCCCGGGCCGGGGGCCGACAGCCGACGCCCGGTGGCCCGTCCGGCGATCACTCGACCGGCCTCACCAGGCATGGGCACGGGCCATCAGGCTGCCGTCTCGGGGTCGCCCGACCAGATCGCCTCGAGCCAGCCCCCGGTCAGCTCGCGACGGAGCGCTTCGAGGGCGACACCGCGCATCTCTCCGTCGGGCTCGAGGAGTGCTTCCGCGTGGCGCCGGGCGGCCGTCGCCAGGACCCGGTGATCAAGGCGCTGGAGTGAGGCCACCCGGAGCTTGGGCAACCCTGACTGGACCAGGCCCAGGACATCACCCTCCCGGCGAAGCTCGAAATCCTTCTCGGCCAGCTCGAAGCCGTCGGTCAGCGTCTCGACCGCCCGCAGGCGCGCCCAGGCCACGGGATCGCCCTCCGCGGTGACGTCCGAAACGAGCACACAGTAGCTCTGCTCCGTCCCCCGCCCCACCCGGCCGCGGAGCTGATGCAGCTGGGCCAGCCCGAATCGATCGGCGCCCTCGACCACCATCACGGTCGCTTCCGGTACGTCCACGCCCACCTCGATGACAGTCGTGCCGACGAGGACCCGGGTTTCGCCATCGCGGAAACGGCGCATCTCGGCGTCGCGCTCGGCCGGCTTCATCCGGCCGTGGACGAGGCCGACGGGCAGGCCGAGCAGGTCGCGCAGGCGGACCGCCTCGACCTCGGCAGCCGCCGCCGAGTCGTCCTCGGCCGCCTCGATCAGGGGCACGACCACGAACGTGCGCCGGTCGTGGGCGGCCTCCTCGGCCACGAACCGCCACAGTCGGTCGAGCTCGGCGCTCGTCCGGGTTGCGGTTCGGATCGCCAGCCGGCCCGTGGGTGCGACGCGCAGGTCGGACACGTCGAGGTCGGCGTACAGGACCTGGCCGAGCGTCCGCGGGATCGGCGTGGCCGTCATCAGCAGGACGTGGGGCGCTGCCCGGGCTGCCTCGCCCGGGCTGGCGGTCGCTCCCCCGGCCTTGGCTTCGAGCAGGCCGCGCTGTTCCACCCCAAAGCGATGCTGCTCATCGATCACGGCGAGACCCAGGTCGGCGAAGCGGACCGAGTCCTGGAAGAGGGCGTGAGTACCTACGACCACGCCGGCCTGGCCGGACGCGATCAAGGCCAGCGCCTTCTTGCGGCCGTCGGCACTGAGCGACCCGGTCAGCAGGGTCACCCCTAGGCCGAGCGGGGCGAGCAGGTCGCCGACCGTAGCCGCGTGCTGGCGGGCGAGCAAGTCCGTTGGGGCCAGGAGGGCGCCCTGCCGGCCGAGCCCGGCCACGAGGGCCAGGGCATGCGCCGCGACCGCCGTCTTGCCCGAGCCGACATCACCCTGGAGGAGCCGGAGCATCGGTTCCGAGCGGGCGAGATCGGCCCGAATCGCCGCAATCGCCCCGACCTGGTCGACGGTCAGGCTGACTGTCCGGCCGACCTGTGCGCTGATCGCCGTGGCGATCGCGTCGCGGACGGCAAGGTCGCGCTGGTCGTCCACGACGACCGGCTCAGACCTTGTCCGACCACGCTGGCGGCGCCGGCCGACCATCCCGAGTTGAAGGGCCAGCAGCTCATCGAAGGCCAATCGGCGCAGGGCCGCATCGCGGTCCTCGAGGCTGGCCGGGTAGTGGACCTGGTCGATCGCCTGGCCGATCGGCTCAAGCCCTTCAGACCCGAGGAGCTCGGCCGGCAGGTACTCCGGGTACATCAGCCCGGATCGGTCGAGGGCCGCCCGGATCGCCTCGCGAATCCGGGGAGCCGTCAGGCCGGCGGTCAGGCGGTAGACCGGCACGATCCGCCCGGCATGGAGCGGGTCGGTGCCGTCCTCGGGCGAGAACTCCGGATCATCGAACACGGGGTTGAAGCCGCGCTGCTTCAGCCGGCCGCTCACGACCAGGTGCTGGCCGGCATGAATCCGGCGCTCGATGAAGCGCCGCCCGAACCAGGTGGCCTCGGCCTCACCCGTCTCGTCGGCCAGGACCGCCTTGGTCACCTGGACCCGGCGCCGCCAGGTCTGCTGGACGTTGATCGAGCGGACCACCACGCGAACGCTGGCGGTGGCGCCATCGGGCAGGTCGTGCAACTCCGAGATCGTGCGCATCTCGCGCCGATCCTCGTAGCGCCGAGGCAGGTGGAAGAGCAGGTCGCGCACGTTCTGCATGTCCAGCCGGCGGCCGGCCCGGCGGAGCGTGGCGGCGCCGGGCAGGCCGCTGTCGCCGAGCGGGGTCGTGAGCAGGGCGACCGGATCTGTGGGCGGCGGCGGCGGGGGTGGCCGGCGGGCCGGCCTCGGACGGCTGCCCGGGACGGGTCGGCGGCCGGATTGCGCTGTCGCCAACCTACTCCGCCGAGATCAGGTACCGGTAGTGGGGTTGCCCGCCGTGGCGGACCTCCACCTCGACACCGTCGAGCGCGCCACTGATCCGGCGGGCGGTCAGCTCCGCCTCGGCCAGCTCCGCGCCATCACCGTAGAACAGGGTGATCAGCTCGATCCCTGGTCGAAGTCCCCGGACGGCCGTTTCGATCGCTCGATCACGGTCGCCGTTGACGGCCACGAGGCCGTCATCCGGGTCGAGCACGATCGTCTGGCCGCGTCGGACCTTCCGGCCGCTCACCTTGGCATCGCGAATCGCCGTGGTCACGGTCAGCGACTCGATCGCCCGGCCGGCGGCAGTCATGTCGTCGACATTGGCTTCGCCGTCCCGGCTGGGGTCGAGGGCCAGCAAGGCCGCAATGCCCTCGGCTGCGTTCCGGGTCGGGACCACATGGACCGTCCGCGAGGTCATCCCGGCCACCTGCCGGGCGGCCATGATCACGTTCGGGTTATTGGGCAGGAGCAGGGTCTCGACGGCGTTCACCCTTTCGATTGCCTGGAGCAGTTCGCCGGTGCTGGGATTGGCCGATTGCCCTCCCTGTACGACCGCCGCCACGCCGAACTCCCGGAAGATCGCCGCAAGACCGTCTCCGGCGGCCACCGCCACGACGGCCAACGGGATCCCCGGCTGCCCTACGGGCGATCCGGGTTCGGCCGCCGCCGGGACGGCCGGGTCAGCGGTGAACTCGGTCGCCCGGCGCTCGCGCACCTCGCGGGCCTGTTGATCGAGGTTCTCGACGCTGATTCGGCTCAGGTTGCCCAGCACCAGGGCTCGCCCGATCACGTCGTCGGGGTGCTCGCTGTGGACATGGACCTTGACTGCTCGAGCATCGCCCACGACCACGACCGACTCCCCGATCGATTCGAACTCGCGCCGGATCGCGTCCGGATCCAGGGTCGAGCCTGGTCGCGGCTGGAGCAGCAGCATCGTCTCGTAGCCGAAGCCTTCGTCGGCATGGGCCACCAGGGTCGACGGCTTGGCCCCGGCCCGGACGCGGGCGCCGACTGCACCGGTCGTCGATCCCGTGGCGAGGTGCAGCAGGGCACCCTGGAACAGGCGATACAGGCCCTGGCCGCCGGAGTCCACGACCCCTGCTTCGCGCAGGACCGGCAGCAGGGAGGGTGTCCGGGCCACGGAGGCTTCGGCGGCATCGACGGTGGCACCGAGGACGGCCTCGAGGTCGTCATCGTGCTCCGCCGCCGCCCTGGCGGCCACGGCTGATTCGCGGATGACCGTCAGGATCGTGCCCTCGACCGGCTTGCCGACGGCGGCGTAGGCCAGCTCCGCACCCCGGGTCAGGGCATGGGCGAAGTCGAGCCCGTTGAACCGACGCTTGCCCGCCAGCGCCTCCGCGAATCCCCGGCAGATCTGGGAGGTGATCACCCCCGAGTTGCCCCGCGCGCCCATCAGGGCGCCGAAGCTCAGGGCCGCCGCCACCCGTTCGGCGGCCTGGCCCGCGACCGGCTCGGCCTCCTCGAGGGCGATCTTGACGGTGGCCAGCATGTTTGAGCCCGTGTCGCCGTCGGGGACGGGAAAGACGTTCAGCGCGTTGATCTCGTCGACGTACCGTTCGAGGTTCTTGACGGCGGCCCGAAACGCTTCCACCAGGCTGGCTCCGTCGCAGGTCCGATGGGTCATCCGGGCTCCGCCCGACCGGCGGAATTGTTCGGAGCGAGGGGGTCAGCGGGGTCGCCTGAGTCGTCCGGAGGCGCAGGCTCGCCGGGCTCGACGGGGGCAGGCGTAAGGGCCGAACCAGGCATCGGACCAGGCTCGAAGCGCAGCCCGCCGACGTGGATCGTGACCTGCTCGACCTCGCGCTCGACCGCCCGTCGGACCGAGTAGCGCACGGCCGAATCCACCTGTCGGGCTACCTCGGCAATCGGCACCCCGGCCGCCACGAGGATTCTCAGTTCAACCTGAATACCATTGGCCAATCGAACCTGGACCCCCGCCGGCCCGAGGTGGAGACGCGCCAGCAATCCGGGAACGATCCCGTCGTCGGCAAAACCGGTGACGCCATAACTGCCCGAGACGGCCGCGCGCACGATCTGGCCGATCGCCCGGCGACTGACGAGCGACTGGCCTGGTCCGTGCAGCGCGGGGGTGGTCAGATGGGCCTCCAACGGCGAGTTGAGCAGCCCCGGCAGGGCCGGTTGGACCGATGTGCTATCGTACCGCCTGATCGGGCCGGCGTCGGCTCGTTCTTCATGATCGAACCATCACTTCGACGCGAGGATCCTCAATGTCCCGAGCGTGTGCCGTCTGCGGCAAGGCTTCAATGGGTGGCTTCAACCCCCAGTCATCCGGGATGAACCGCGTCCGCGCCCACCGCCGCCTTCAGCCCAACCTGCAGCCGCTGGTCATCATGACCGGCTCAGGTGAGCCCAAGAAGCAGGCCGTCTGCACCCGCTGCCGGCGGACCATCGTCAAGTCGGCGCGCTGACCCTCAACTGAGTGCGGGACCCGCCCGCGGGTTCAGCGCGAGAAGACGCCCTGGGCCAGTCTCCACAGCCCGAGCAGGGCAACAGCTGAGGGGACCAGGTAGAGCGGCGTGGCATAACCCACCCAGTAGATCGTCGGTCAGCGAGCTCATTCGGCGTCGGCTGCGGCCCGGATCAGGGCCACCTCGTCGGCCATGTCGCGGCCCTTCCGGAAGAGGGCCGAGCCGACGACCAGGACCTTGACGCCGAGGGCCCCGACGACACCGGCCGTCCGCT
>JBBRIM010000042.1:0-16152 GCA_038221095.1 Candidatus Limnocylindrales bacterium | reverse complement strand
CGAGCCGGCCCGCGGCGTGGAGCCGTCCGAGGAGCTCGGCCGTTTCACGGACGGCCTCGCCGATCGGCGTGATCGGCAGCGGGCCAAGGGCGGCGATTCCACTCGAGTCAAGCGTTTCGGGGAAGGGCAGGAGCGAACCGGTCACCCGGATCAGGCCGGCCGACCGGGGCACCGCCGCCTCGATCGCGCTGACGACTTCGTCGATCGTGGCAGTGGATCCATTCACGTTGAAGATCGGGGCTCCGTCGATCCCGCTCCGGGCAGCGGCGAGGAGCGTCCGCGCGAGGTCGGCCGTGTACTGGAACAGCGTCCGGCCACTGAACCCGATCTCGAATGACCGGCCGAGGACCGCCGCCACGACTGCTTTCGTCGGTGAGCTGGTGAGACCCTGGTCCCGGCCCGGCCCGAACGCGACGAGTGGCCGAAGGCCCACGCTGGCCAGGCCGGCCTCACGCCAGTAGACCATGGCACTGCCCTCGTTGGCCTGCTTGTAGACGCCGTAGTGGCTGGTTGGGTGGGCCGGATCATCGTCGCCCACGCCGTGGCTCAGTTCATTGGCATCGGCGGCGTCGAAGACGGCCATCGAACTGGCGTAGGCCAGTCCTCGAACCTGGGCAAGGCGGCGGCGGGCCGCCTCGAAGATGTTGACCGTACCAACCACGTTGACCCGTGCTCCGAGCGGCGGATCGGCCCGGCAGAAGGGCAGCTGCAGGGCGGCCAGGTGGACGATGTGGCTGATGCCGTGCTCGTCGAGGGCACGCTCGACCGCGCCGAAGTCGGTGATGTCGCCCGTCGCGAACGTGACCCTCGCCAGCTCATCGGGGGTCATGATCAGGCGGAGCCGGCGGGGATCCGAAGCAAGATCGAAGGCGACGACCGGCGTTCCCTCCCGGACAAGCTCGCGCACCGTCCACGCCCCGATGCAGCCGAGGGCGCCGGTCACGAGGAACCGGTCCGGTGTGCTCACCTGTCGGCTGGTCAATGGACCCGGCTCGTCAGGCCGGCCCAGAACGGTTCACGCAGCTCGGCCTTGAGGATCTTGCCGGTACCGCCCTTCGGCAGGGCATCCCGGAAGTGGATCTCCCGGGGAACCTTGAAACTGGCCAGGCGCCCCCGGCAGAACGCCTTCAGCTCCTTCTCGGTGACGCTCGTGTCGGGCTTGAGGACCACCATCCCCACCGGCACCTCGCCGCGCTTGTCATCGGGTGCGGCGATCACGGCGCACTCGAGAACCGCCGGGTGGGCCGCCAGGGCAACCTCGATCTCGACCGATGTGTTGTTCTCGCCGGCGCAGATGATGATGTCCTTCGAGCGATCCTTGATCAGGACGTAGCCCGCAGCGTCGATCGTGGCCATGTCGCCGGTATACAGCCAGCCGTCCCTGATCGCGGCGCTGGTCGCCTCAGGATCGCGGTAGTAGCCATCCATCACGGTGTTACCCCGGACGACGATCTCGCCGATCTGCTCGCCGTCGGGCCGCACGTCGTGGCCCTCCCCGTCCACCACCCGGATGCGGACACCGGGGATGGCCCAGCCGGTCATCGCCTGGCGCTCAGCGCGCCGTTCGATCGGCTCGGCCTGGGTGAGCACCCGGCGCGGCTGGGCCAGGGTCACGATCGGCGACGTCTCGGTCAGTCCGTACCCGACGATCGCCTGGACCCCCAGCTCCTCCTCGAGCGAGCGGACCAGCGACGGTGCGGCCGGTGACCCGCCGATGATCACCTGGTGCAGGCTGGACAGGTCGAAGCGCGACCGGTCGCGATGATTGAGCAGGGCCGTGAAGATCGACGGGACGGCCAGCAGGCGGGTGACCGAGTGGCGCTCGACCAGCTCCATCAGGGTGCCCGGGTCGAACCGACGGAGCATCACGTGCCGGCCGCCGATCATCGTCAGGAAATGGGGCACGCCCCAGCCGTTGACGTGGAAGAGGGGCACGACGTGGAGGACCACATCGTCCTCGCTGAAGCCCAACCCGAGCTGGGCCGCGAGGCTGTGCAGGTACAGCTCGCGGTGGGTCATCACCACGCCCTTGGGTAACCCGGTCGTACCGCTCGTGTAGAAGAGCTCGGCCATGCTGTTCTCGTCGATCCTGGGCTGGAGCGGGTCGGTCGAGCCGGTGGCAAGGAGCGCTTCGTACTCGTGCCCGGCGATTCCCCCGGCCGCACCATCGAGCACGATGAACTGGGGCCGGCGGGCCAGGCTCGGAGCGATCCCCTCGACGAGCGGCAGGAAGTCGCGATGGAAGGCGACGACCCGGGACTCGGCGTGGTCGAGGATATAGGCAATCTCGTGCGGCGCCAGCCGGATGTTGATCGGATTGAGGACCGCTCCCGCCTCGAGGACGCCGTAATAGGCCTCGAGCAGGTGGTGGGTGTTGTAGGTGATGAACGAGACCCGCTCGCCGGGCTCGACGCCGAGGCCCTGGAGCGCATGGGCCAGGCGATGGGTGCGCTCGCCGAAGGCTCGATAGGTGAACTGGTCATCGCCGTCGATCAGCCCGATCTTGTCAGCGAAGAAGGTGGCCGCCCGGTCCCGGAACTCGAGCACCGACAGGGGTACGAACATCGAGAACCTCCCTGCTCAATTGCCAGTCAGGATGCCCGCGTGGCCAACCCGGTCGCCGTCGACGCGGCGAGCGGGGCGGCCAGCGGATCGTGCCAATGGTCGCCGTGGGCCAGGATGCCGGCGGCCGCGGCCGGTCCCCAGCTGCCCCGGACGTATTCGTGGATCGGCGGTTCCGCGTGGAGGACGGGGTCGATCACCCGCCAGGCCGCCTCGACCGAGTCCTCCCGGGCGAAGAGTGACTGGTCGCCGCGCCGGGCGTCGCCGATCAGGCGCTGGTAGGGCGGTCGCTCGGTCCCGCTCTGATGGCGCGCGAAGAGCTCCACGGCCTCGCCCGACATCGCCTCCCCCGGGCGCTTTGCGCGGGCGCCCAGCGAGATCGACATATCCGGGGTGAGCCGGAAGCGGAGGTGGTTGCCGTCCGGTGGCTCGATCTCGGTGAAGACCATCTGGGGCGGCTGGCGGAGCTCGACCAGGACCTCGGTGGCGGTGACCGGCATGGCCTTGCCGGCCCGGACGTAGATCGGCACGCCACCCCAGCGCCACGTGTCGAGGTGCAGGCGGAGCGCGGCGAACGTCTCGACGGTCGAGCCCGGCGCCACGCCCTTGACCGAGCGGTAACCCCGGTACTGCCCGCGGACGACGTCCTCGGGACGCAGCGGCCGAAGGGAGTCGAGCACCTTGAACTGCTGGCTTCGGACCGCTTCGGAGGTGTGACCCGAAGGGGCCTCCATTGCCAGCAGGCTGATCACCTGGAGGAGGTGGTTCTGGACCACGTCGCGGATCGTGCCCGCCTGGTCGAAGAAGGCCCCGCGGTCGGCCACGTCGAACTGCTCGGCCATCGTGATCTGGATGCTGGCGATGTATTCCCGCCGCCAGATCGGCTCGAGGAACGAGTTGGCAAACCTGAAGTACAGCAGGTTCTGGACGGGCTCCTTGCCCAGGTAGTGATCGATCCGGAAGATCGCTGCCTCGCTGAAGGCGCGGTGGACGGTGGAGTTGAGCGAGCGGGAGCTGGCCAGATCCCGCCCGAACGGCTTCTCGACGATGATCCGCGCCCCGCGGCCGCACCCCGACCGCTTGAGGTTGTCGATCACCGGGGCGAAGAGGGCCGGCGGAATGGCCAGGTAGTGGAGCGGATGGGCTGCCTCGCCAAGCTCCCGGCGCAGGGCGTGGAACGTCTCGAGATCGTCGTCCGAGCCTTTGACGTAACGCAACTGGGCCAGCAGCTTGCCGAGCACCGCCTCGTCGACTGGTCCGCTTGCCTCGAGGCTTGCCCTGGCCCGCGCCCGGAGCGTCTCGAGGTCACCCGAGCGGGCCACCCCGATGATCGGCAGGTCGAAGCCCTCATCACGGATGAGTCCGGCCAGGGCCGGGAAGATCTGCTTGAAGGCGAGGTCCCCGGTGGCCCCGAAGAACACGAACGCGTCCGACAGGACGCTCGTCACGGCTTGGTCTCGAGATGGCCGCCGAAACCGAGGCGCATGGCCGATAGGACCCGGTCGGCGAAGTCGGCTTCACCGCGCGAGGTGAACCGGCTGTACAGCGCCGTGGTCAGGACCGGGGCCGGCGCGCTGACGTCGATCGCCGCGATGCTCGTCCAGCGGCCCTCGCCCGAATCAGAGACGCGGCCGGCGAACCCGGCCAGGTCGGGACTCGACAGGAATGCCTGGGCGGTCAGGTCGAGCAGCCACGAGGCGACCACGCTGCCGCGCCGCCAGACCTCGGTGACCGCGGGCAGGTCAAGGGTGTAGCGGTAGAGCTCCGGTTCGCGCAGAGGCGCCGTCTCGGCGTCCACGGCCCGGCCTTCGAGGCCGGCGCCCGCGTGGCGCAGGATGTTCAGGCCCTCGGCGTAGGCGGCCATCAAGCCGTACTCGATCCCGTTGTGGACCATCTTGACGAAATGGCCCGCGCCGCTCGGGCCGCAATGCAGGTAGCCCTGCTCGGCCGGGCCGGGCTCGCCCTTGCGACCGGGGGTGCGCTCGGCGGATTCGACGCCTGGGGCGAGCGACTTGAACAGGGGGTCCAGGCGGGCGACCCCATCATCGGGGCCGCCGATCATCAGGCAATAACCGCGCTCGAGACCCCAGACCCCGCCACTGGTGCCAACGTCGAGGTATTCGATTCCCTTCGCGGCGAGCTCCGCCGAGCGGCGCAGGTCGTCGCGGTAATACGAGTTGCCGCCATCGACGATCACGTCGCCCGAGGCGAGCAGGGGCACGAGCTCCTTCAGGGTGTCATCGACGGAACCGGCCGGGACCATCAACCAGACGACCCGGGGCTGGTCGAGCTGGTCAACCAGGTCCTTCAACGAAGTTGCCCCGGCCGAGATCGCGCCGTCCGCCTTGAGGGCGTCGACGGCCTCGATATGGCGGGCATAGCCGACCACTCGGTGGCCGTGGCGCAACCAGCGCCGCGACATGTTTGCACCCATCCGGCCGAGCCCGATCATGCCGACGTCCATCTGGTCTCACCTCTGCACGGTCACCTGTTCCCGGCAAGGATAGAGGCGCAACCGCGACGACCGGATGACGACTGCCGGCCGGCTCGACGCCCATGGATCCGTGGCGCCGTCTGCGGGGTCGGGGCGTGCGGCGCGGCTGCGGGTCGGGGCGTGCCGGCGGGCCAGGGCGGTTGGTGCATGCCGGGGCGTGGCGTGCCGGCGGGCCTGGGCCGTTGTGCAGCCCGGGGCGTGCCGGCGGGCCCGGGCCGTTGGTGCAGCCCACGCGACAAACAGCCCATTTCTTCCACTGCAGAGGCTTTAAGTCGTCGCGAGCCTCCATCGGGCAACGTCAGCCTAGGCGGTTCATCCCGCGCCGAGCGTGGGCCGGTATGAATCCAGCCGCGGCCCGGCCTTCGGACCGGCCTCCGCGCCGATTTCGGAGTGTTTGTCGCTCTGCGTGCACCATCCGACGCGTCGAACCAAGGCTCCGTGGCCTAAGGCCGGCGATGCTCGCTGCATGATCATTCTTAGGCCCCGGCAAGCCTTAACGTGCCGCCAGGGGCCGTGCCACCAGGGGCGGCGTCGCCATCCAAACCGGGCCTTTGTTGCTCGGCCCCGAGCACGGATCGGCGCGAGCATCAGGCCCGGCGACCAGCTGGGGCTGCGTGGCGGCCTCGTATCCCCAACGTTGAGCGCAGGATGCTCATGCAGCGAGCACGTGCGGCCTCAAGGCAGCTCCAAAGAGCCATACATAAGGCTTAACCCCGGCCGTTCCGACTGCATGGTCGCTGTGAGCACAGGCGAACGCCTTAAGGTCGGATCGAGGCACCCGAGCTCGCGGATTCGTGCTGGTTCGTACTCGAGGTGAGCACGAATCGAGCCAACCGAGGCGGCGGATCGGGACTCGGCTGCCCCAATCCAGGCCTTGTCGATCTCGTTGAGCGTGCAGCGCCCATGCACCCGGAATCCCGGGGCCTAACACCGGGAGCCGGCCAGGTTGGGACCCTTGGACCCTCGAGCCGGCCAGGTTGGGACCCTTGCACCCTCGAGCGGGCCAGGTTGGGACCCTTGGACCCTCGAGCCGGCCAGGTTGGGACCCTTGGACCCTCGAGCCGGCCACCCTCGGGCGGGCCACCCTCGAGCGGGCCACCCGCGAGCGGCCCAGCAGCGAGCGGCGCTGGGCTTCGGCCTGGCCCGAGCCACTACCCCGGGAACGCGAGCGGCATCCCCTGGCCATGTCGGTAGAACGGGATCGGCTCGGGGGCCAACGGTGTATGGCCCAGGACCAGGTCGGCGGCCTTCTCGGCCAGCATCATGACCGGGGCGTAGATGTTGCCGTTCGTGACGTAGGGCATCGCCGAGGCATCGACGACGCTCAGGCCGTCGAGGCCGTGGACCGCCATTGTCAGCGGATCGACGACCGACTGGTCGTCGATGCCCATCCGGGCCGTGCAGGAGGGGTGGAGGGCGGTCTCGCCATCCCGGGCGACCCATTCGAGGATCTGGGCGTCGGTCTGGACGGCGCCGCCGGGCGACGTCTCGCCACCGTTGTAGCGTTCGAACGCCGGCTGGTTGAGGATTGAGCGGGCGACCCGGATCGCCTCGACCCATTCGCGCCGATCCTGTTCAGTCGACAGGTAGTTGAAGCGCAGGGCGGGGTGGACGGTCGGATCGGTTGAGGTGACCTTGATCGAGCCGCGCGCGTCCGAGAACATCGGCCCGATATGGACCTGGTAGCCGTGGCCACCCTTCGGGCCCGTGCCGTCGTAGCGGATCGACAGTGGCAGGAAATGGAACATCAGGTTGGGGTAGGCCACATCGGCGTTGCCCCGGACGAAGCCACCGCCCTCGAAATGGTTCGTCGCCCCCGGTCCGCGCCGGAAGAACAGCCAGTTCGCGCCGATGAACGGCCGGCGCCAGGCCTGGAGCGCTGGTTGCATCGAGACCGGCAGCTTGCTCTTGTACTGGATGTACACCTCGAGGTGGTCCTGGAGGTGCTGTCCAACCCCCGGCAGGTCATGGACGACCTCGATCCCCAGGGCGGCCAGCTCGGCCCCGTTGCCCACCCCGGACAGCTGGAGCAGCTGCGCTGAGTTGATCGCCCCGCCGCTCAGGATGACCTGCCCGCCGTGGATCCGGCGGCCACCGGCCAGCTCCACCCCGACCGCCCGCCGGCCGTCGAACAGGATCCGGGTCACGAATGCCCGGGTCTTGACGGTCAGGTTGTGCCGCTTCATCACGGGATGGAGATAGGCCCGGGCGGCGCTCAAGCGGCGGCCTCGATGGATGTTCCGGTCGAACGGCGCGAAGACCTCCTGGCGATAGCCGTTCACGTCATCCGTGAGTGGGTAGCCCGCCTCCTGGACCGCGCTGAAGAACGCGCTGAAGAGGGGGCTCGTGGCCGGCCCGCGCTCGAGGACCAACGGTCCCGTCCGGCCCCGGAATGGGTCGTGGGCCGCCGCGGCCAGGCAGCTCTCCATCCGCTTGAAGTAGGGCAGGCAATGGGCGTAGTCCCATGAGGCCATCCCCGGATCCGCAGCCCAGCGCTCGTAGTCGAGCGGGTTGCCCCGCTGGAAGATCATCCCGTTGATGCTGCTCGAGCCACCCAGGACCCTGCCCCGGGCGTGGTAGATCCGGCGGCCGTTCATGAACGGCTCGGGCTCGGATTCGTATTTCCAGTCGTAGTGCTTGCTGCCGATCGGAAATGCCAGGGCGGCCGGCATGTGGATGAACACGTCGAACGGGTAGTCGGGCCGGCCGGCCTCGAGGACGATCACCTTGTTGCCCGGGTCAGCGCTCAACCGGTTGGCCAGGGCCGACCCCGCCGACCCTCCGCCGATGATGATGAAGTCGTACCGGGTCGGGGCCATCAGCCGATGCTAGCAGTCCCGGGGAGACGGGGACGACTAGCCGGCGTGCTCGATCTCGCGCTTGCGCCGGACCACGAAGGCGTCCAGCTCGGACTCGATGGCCGGGTCGAGCGGCGGCGGCTCGAAGTCGGCGAGGAGTTCCTTCCAGATCCCGTTGGCCCGCTCGGTCGCCGTTCGCGCGCCGTCCTCGTGCCACGTCTCGAAGTTGCGCCAGTCGGAGACGAGCGGCCGGTAGAACGCCGTCTCATAGCGCTCGAGGGTGTGGGAGGTGCCGAAGAAGTGACCGCCGGGTCCGACGTCGACCATCGCCTCAAAGCCGAGCTCGGCCTGGTCGACCGGGAAGGGCACCAGGACCTCGGCCATCATCTGCAGGATCTCGGCATCGATGATCAGCTTCTCGAACGAGGCGGTCAGCCCCCCTTCGAGCCAGCCGGCCCCCTGGTAGAGCAGGTTGACCCCGCCCATCACGGCGCCCCACACGGCCATCTCCGATTCGTAGGCTGCCTGGGCGTCGACCACGTTCGAGGCGGTCACGTTCGAGGACCGCCACGGCAGGTGATAGCGGCGGGCCATCTGGCCGCTGGCGAAGGCACCCTTGACGTACTCGGGCGTGCCGAAGGCAGGGGCGCCCGAGCGCATGTCCACGTTCGAGGTGAAGGCGCCGTAGACCATCGGCGTGCCGGGTCGGACGATCTGGGCGAGGGCCACCAGGAAGAGTGCCTCGGCGTTCTGCTGGGCGATCGCCGCGGCCAGCGAAACGGGGGTCATCGCGCCGGCGAGGGTGAACGGGGTGGCCACGACCGGCTGGCCGTGACGGGCCATCTCGATCAGCCCGTCGGACATCGGACCATCGAGCCGGAGCGGCGAATTCGTGTTGATGATCGTGATCAGGCTTGGCCGGCGGACGAGCTCGTCCCGGTCGATCCCCCGGCTGAGGCAGGTCATCGCGATGGCATCGTCGACGACCTGGCGGCCGGCCCCGAGGCAATGCCAGGTCTTGTCCAGCAGGCCGATCAGGGTCCGGTACATGTCGAGGTGGCGGGTGGCGACTGGCAGGTCGGTCGGCTCGAGCGGCCCGCCGGCCTCCTGCTGAATGATGTTGAGGCTCGAGATCACCTTGACGTAGTCGATGAAGTCGGCGTAGTTGCCCGCCCGGCGGCCTCGCTCGAGATCCGTCACGAAGGCCGGTCCACCGACCGAGCTGAAGACGAGGTGATCACCACCGAGGACCACGTCGCGCTCGGGGTTGCGGGCATACAGGGTGAACTCGGCCGGTGCCAGCGCGACGAGCGATTCCAGCAGGCCGTCGTCGAGCCGGACGGAACGGCGAGAGCGGTCGACCTCCGCGCCGGCTGCGCCGAACAGGTCCAGCGCAGCGTCGCCGAGGACCTCGAAGCCGATCTCGCGCAGGATCCGGAGGGAGGCCCGGTGGATCGTCTCGACCTGGTCGGCGGTCAGGATCTCGACCGGACGAAACGGGTTGTGGATCGTGCGCCAGGGCAGCTGGGCGATTCCTCCCGACACGCGCCGGGGGCGCCGGCGGGGGCGTTCATGGCTCATCGGCGCTCCCCTGGGTGTGGGCGTTGCCTGCCTATCATGGCCGCGCGGCGGCGCCGCCGATGGGCCTGTTCCGGCCCCGGCCCAGCGGGCCAGCCGTCACGTGGCGTTGGTCCACCGGTACGATCGGGTGATGGCCATCCGGGCGGCCCCGGATCGAGACTCGGTCCTCTGCCATCCAGCGCTTTGGAGGGACCGTGGAACCGACCCAGGTGGGTGCCCAGGGAATGACCGGCACGATCCTCGAGGATCCCGCCGTCGAGGTCCGCGCGCGTCGAAGTCGACTGCGCCGGCTGCTCGATGCCGGGCGCTGGCGAAGCCAGGGCCGAGTGGCAACCCACCCGGCCACCCGGGTCGGGGCATCGGTCGCCGAATTCGACTTCCAGCGCCAGATGCTCCTGGTCCGGACGATCAGCTTCGTCGGCGTCGCCGGTCTTGCGCCGTTGTACGGCCACGCCGACCCGATCGCCCTCGCCTCGGGCTTCCTGCTCCTCGGCGCGCTGATCCTCGTCCAGGTCTTCTGGATGCGCGGTGCCCGAAGTCCCGCCGCTTGGCAGCGCTTCGCGGTGTCCGCCTTCGCCGTCGACTCGGCCGTTGGCTACCTCGTCGGACAGTCACTTCTGGGCGGTCCCGATTGGATGGGCTTTGTCGTCTACCCGATCCTGGCCCTCGAGGGAGCCGTGTTCTTCGGGATGGGCGGTGCCCTGGCCTCGGCGGCCGCCAGTGGCTTCGTGTTCATCGGCCAGGTCGAGCTGCGCTCGAGCCTCGGCTTCCAGACCAGCTCCCAGGTGCAGGTCACCGTCTTCGGCCTGCTCTTCATCTACGCCCTGTTCGTGGGTAGCTTCGCCACGAGCGGCCGGCGGGTGCGGGGCGATCTGGCGACGCTGATCGAGTTCACCGGGGTGATGTCCCGCCAGGAGTCACCGACCCGGATCGTGCAGGCGCTCGACGCTCGCCTGCGCGAGCTGCTCGGCGCCCGGGTCCGCTCGGTGGCGCTGCGCCGGCCCGACGGCGGCTACGACATCCTGCGCTGGCGCAGCTCCGAGACCCGTTCGATCGAGCCCGGTGCCGTGTCCGGGATCAGCCGCTTCACCGGCCGGGACATCGAGGCCGACTTCAGGGATCGCCGGGCGGTCACCTTCAAGATCACCCCCGGTCGCGACGATGGAATCATCGTCGGACTGGGCCTGCCCGCCTGGGTCCGTTCGATCACGATGATGCCGATCCACTCGGACGGTGGCCTGTCCGGCTTCCTGCCGATCCTGTGGGAATCACCCCGGGTTCCCAGCACCGACGAGCTCGAACTGCTCCACGGGCTGGCCGACCAGACCGGCCTGGCCTTTGCCCAGGCGCAGCTCCAGCGGGCGCGCGAGCTGGCCGCCGTCGACACCCTCACCGGCCTGGTCAATCACCGCTCGTTCCAGGACCTGCTCCGTCGCCAGATCCGCGACGCGGAGGCGCACAGCGGCCGCTTCGCGGTCATGTTCTGCGACCTCGACCGCTTCCACGAACTCAACGACCGGCACGGCCATGCCGTGGGCGACCTGGTCCTCCGGCGAGTCGCCGGCGTGCTCAAGGCGGGCGCGCGTGGCCGGGATGTCGTTGCCCGCTATGGCGGCGACGAGATTGCTTTGATCCTGCCCGACCTCGATCGGGTCCAGGCCGGCGAAGTCGCCGAGCGACTGCGCAAGGCGGTCCGTTCCACCGAGGGTGGGATGGGGGTCGATCTCACGATCGGGATTGCCGCCTACCCCGACGATGCCATCGACCAGGCCGAGTTGATGGCCCGGGTCCATGCCGCCACGTATGCCGGCAAGCGGCGCGGACGGGGCGTCATCGTCCAGGCGATCGAGGTGGCCGCCGAGCCATAGCCCCGCCGGGGTCAGTGGTTGGCGATCCGCTCGGCGAGTGATCGGCCGGTCGGAGGCCGGCCCGTCCGGGCCGTCCGGGCATCGAGCCGCAGGAGCGACTCCTGGGTGAAGCGCACCCCGATCCAGCGGAACGGCTCGGGCTCCCAGTTCGGCGAGCGATGATTGACCAGGGGCAGCGAGGTCAGCTCGTTCCGCTCGCCCAGAATCAGGCCGGCCAGGACCCGGCCGGCGAGGTTGGCCGTCGCGACCCCGTGGCCGGTATAGCCCCGGCCCGAAGCGATCCCCGAGCGGGGATCGAACGAGAAGGTTGGAATCCAGTCACGGGGCATACCCAGCGGTCCGCCCCAGGCATGCCCGAAGCCGATCCCCTGCAGGCTGGGAAACCAGGCCTGGACCATCCGTCGCAGCAGGGCGTGGGTCCGGGCATCGCGATCGAAGGCCGGTGCGATCGTCGAACCGTAACGATACGGCGCCCCCCGGCCCCCGAACAGGATTCGACCATCGCTCGTCCGTGACAGGTAGTCAACCGAGAGGCGATACGACCCAATCACCTCCCGGGCACGCCAGCCGATCGTGGCCCAGTCGGCTTCCGAAACCGGTTCCGTCAGGACGATCAGCGAGTAGAGCGGCAGGAGGGCCCGGTGGAGCGACCGGAGCTGGGTCAGGTAGGCCTCCCCGGCGAGGACGACGGCCGTCGCCCGGACCAGCCCGTTGGCGGTGCGCAGGGCGGGCCGCAGGCCGGGCAATGCGCCGGGCTCGACGTCGGTCACGGCCGTCCCCTCGAAGATGGTGCCGCCACGCCGCTCGACCGCCCGGGCCAGGCCACGGACCAGCTTGCCCGGATGGACGACGGCGTACTGGCTACCGTAGACCGAACCGAGCACGCCCTCGATCCGGATCCGCTCGGCCGTCTCGGCTGCGTCGAGCCGGCGATAGCCGTCGGCCCGGCCGTGGCGTTCCAGGCTGCGCCAGTGATCCTCGAGCGCCGGTACTTGCTCGGGGCCACGTGCGACGGTCAGCGAGCCGCCCTTCGTATAGTCCGCGTCGATCCCCTCGCTCCGGCATACGCTGCCGATGTCGTCGACCGCGCCGGCCACGGCGTCCTCGATCGCGGTCATGCCCGCGCGCCCAAAGCACCGTTCGAGCCGGTCGGACTCGGCATTCAGGCCCGAGGCAACCCAGCCGCCGTTCCGGCCCGAGGCACCGAACCCGGCGATCTCCCGCTCGAGCACGACCACCTTGAGCGATGGGTCGCGGACGAGGAGCTCGTAGGCCGTCCAGAGACCGGTGTAGCCGGCTCCCAGGATCGCCACGTCGGCGTCGATCGAACCGGCCAGCGAAGGTCTGGGTGTCAGGTCGTCACCGGCGGATTCCAGCCAGTAGCTCGTGGCGGCGTACCCGCCTGGATCTCCGGGCCGGGCTGATCCGGGGTCGGTCACGGATGCCCACCAGCCGGCGTGGCAGGGCCGGTCACCATGAATGGGTCGAAGGTCTCCGTCCGCTCGATCACCGCGTCGGCGCCCAGCCGGGCGATCCCCGGCCGATCGAGGGGCGAGCCCATCACCGAATTCCAGCCATTCGCGGCCAGCCCCTCGAGGGTCTGGATCGCCGCGGCGACGGTTGCCCGGGCATGGTCGAGCGCGACACCCCGCGGGTCGATCGGGCCGTACGTGTCGGCCACGTCGGCGGCCACATCGGTGATCGCCCGGGTCTCGGCCACGACCCGCCCGGCATGGGCCGCACTTGTCCGCCGGATGATCAGGCCGTCCCGCCCGGCGAGGGGCAGGGCTGCACCCAGGATCGCCCGCCAGCGGATCGCCGCCGTCTCGTTCTCCGGCTCCTCGAAGACCAGCGGGTGTCCGGGCAGGGCCGCCCGGCGGAGGAGCACCTGGGCAATCGCCAGGGCGGCCGAATTACGTTCCTCGATGAGCCACGCCGGGATCGTCCCGACAAGGATCCGGGCGGGCGGAATCCCGTCGTGCCTGGCGAGGGCGGCGCCCAGCAGTTGCAACGCCAGGGCCCGGCCGGCCAGCGTGGCCGGGCTGGACGGTGCGCCCCGGGCCAGGTCGGGCGCAACGACGAGCGGTCCGGCGCCCAGGGCGACGAGCGAGCCGGACCGGGCGATCAGGCGGCGGGCAAAGGCGTGGTCGGCCAGCGCCCGGTCGGGATCCACGTTGCCGTCGACGACCTCGGCAATCGGGTCCCCCTCCACGACATCGACGCGCTCGAACGCGGCGACCACGGCCTGCTCGGGGCCGGCCAGGGGCAGGGCCGCGGTGGACAGGCGGGCATAGCCACGTCGTTCGGCCGCGGCCTCGTCGATCGCCCGGCGCACGGCGGCCAGGCCACGCTGACTGCCGGACGGAGCAGGATCGCCATCGGCCGGGCCGCTGCCGGGGCGAGCATGCCAGGCCGGGATCTCGAAGCCCGCATCGTGGAGTCGGTCGGCCAGCTCGCGGCTGGCCGGGACGTCCACCCGGACCACGTCGACACCGGCGGCAACCAGCAGGCCGGCCTCGCGCGCTCCATCGGCCGCATCGGGCTCAGCCGTCGAGACGCCCACCCATGGCCGGGCGGCGTCGCCGATCACCGCCAGGAGCTCCAGGCGGGCCGTCCGGTTGGCGTCGATCCGTTCGAAGGCCGACCCGGCCAGGCTGCCGGCCCGGGCCACAACGTCGGCCCGCCGGCCCACATCCTGGAGGATCTCCGACTCGAGGCCGAGGTCGACGGCGCCCGAGGCAACGTCGAGGGCGAGTGCCTGCGGGCCCAGGTCATACTCCAGCAGCGCCGCAACGAAGGGCAGGATGATCCCCGCCCCGAGCCGATCGGAACGGCCGGCCATGAAGCGCTCGACTGCGGCGCCGGCCAACGGCCGGCCCGATCGGTCGAGACCGCTGACCCCGAGGAGTCGCAGGTTGGCCCGTTCCTGGCCCACCGTCGTACAGATCCTGGCGCGGGCGCCCCACGCGGCGGCCAGGGTCTCGGCAAGCTCGACCAATCGGTCGACCCGGGCGAGCGGCCGGTCACTCACGGCGGCTCACCGGGCGGTCCCTGGGGCGGCCAGCCGACCGGCCGCACCGAGCAGTTCCAGGGTTCGGGCGATGGGCAGGCCGGGCAGGCTGTTGCCGTCTCGCCCGACGACCGTATCGGCCACGAACAACGAGTCGAGGACCGCCTCCTCGGTCGCCTCGACAACCGCGCCGAAGAACGGGTCTAGGGCCTCGTTCCTGAGGTGGGTGGTCGAGACGAGGGGGTCGCCACCGCGCTCGAAACGCACGGCAGTCGAGATCGCGATGAAGATCTCGCCCGAGCCGTTGCCGCCCGTTGACCCGGTCCGGGCCAAACCCATGCCCGCCCGCCGGGCCAGCCGCTCGAGCTGATTTGGAAGCAGCGGGGCGTCGGTCGCGACGACCACGATGCAGCTCCCCTGCTCACGCTCGCCGATCGACGGCCAACCCTCGGCGGCCAGCACCGCCCCAATCGGGACACCATCGATCGTGAGCCGCTCGAGCCGCCCGAAATTGGTCAGGCTGAGCACGCCGACGTGATAGTTGGGCAGGTCCACCGCCACCGCGCGGGCCGTTCGCCCGAACCGTGGCCGGGAATCAGCGAGGACGATCCGCGAGGCATTGCCGATCCCGCCCTTCAGTTCGAAGCCGTGCATGCCCACGCCGGCGCCAACCACGCCACTGGGCGGCGGCCCCGCCCCGGGGCCGCGGGCGCCGTCGAGCGCCGCCCGGACATCGGCCGGGTCGACCTGGACCGTCCGTGACGCATTGAGGAAGCCGTCATCGCACTCAGCCACGACGGGCATCAGGGCATCCTCGAGGCCGGCCGCCGGGATCCGCCCAACCAGCATCTCGACGGCGGCGTCGTAGACCCGCCCGATCGCCATCGACGAGGTCAGGAAGATCGGGGTCTCGATCATGCCCCATTCGCGGATCGCGGTGATCCCGATCATCTCACCGGCGCCGTTGAGCACGGCCGCCCCGGCCGCCACCCGCTGGTGGAATAGTTCGTCGGGGCTGAACGGCACGATCACGGTGACCCCGGTCCGGGCCGTTCCCCGACCAGCCGGGGGGGCAGGTTCGTCCCGCCAGACCGAGCAGTGGCCGACCGAGATGCCGGCCACGTCAACGATCGAGTTCGTGGGTCCGGGCGGCAGCAGCCCGACTCGAACGCCGAGATCGCGCGGCCGGGCGCGGGCGGGCGGGGCACCGAACGCGGCCTGGGCTCGAACGGGCATCGTCACTCGCCCAGTATGCCGCCCGTACTCCCGGCCGCGCAGTTGGTCCGCGGCACGGAACCGGGCGGTCAGTCGGCGCTGCCGGCCAGGCGCAACCCGGCCAGGAAGCCGCGATAGGCGACCAGCGGGTCGGCCGAGACGAACCGGACGCCGGTGTCGCCGACCCGCTCGGCGCCGGGCACGATCGCCGCATAGTCGGCCTGCCCGGCGTGCTGGTAGACCACCTCGATCGAGTACGGCGGCTCGAGCACGAGGGGGCGCATCTCGCCGGCGATTGCCCGCCGGACGGCCCGCTCGGCGCCGGCCCGGACCAACTCGCGGGCCGTGGTTGGGTGGACCGAGGCGGCGGCATTCCGGCCCAGCCCTTCCTTGACCACGACCCGCTCGGCCCATGGAAACCAGGCGGCTGTCTCGCCGGCGACCCGGTCGTCGCCACAGACCAGTCCAACCGGGATGCCCCACGCTCCAAGGGCGATTGCGTTGATCCCGCTTTCGCCCACCGGCCGGCCGTTCAGGCTGGTCGCAACAGGTCCATCCGAATAGGTGTGCGCGATCGTGCCCAGCGGATCACCAGCCCGGGCGTGGTAGCCAACGAACAGGGCA
>JBBRIM010000041.1:0-16184 GCA_038221095.1 Candidatus Limnocylindrales bacterium | reverse complement strand
GATCGACGTCGATCGTCACCCGGCCATGGCGCACCTCGACAGCATCGGCCAGGACCAGGCCGATGGCCCGGGGCAGGAGCCGATGCTCAACCGCCCGGATCCGCTCCTGGAGCGTGGCCGGGTCGTCGGCGGGGAGCACTCCGACCGCCTCCTGGAGCACGATTGGCCCGCCGTCCAGCGTGGCGTCCACGAGATGAACCGTCACCCCGCTGACGGCCGTCCCACGAGCAAGGGCTTCCGGGACCGCGTGGGCACCCGGAAACGCCGGCGAGAGGGCAGGGTGAGTGTTCAGGATCCGTTCCGGGAACGCCGCGAGGACGGCCGGGCCGAGGACCCGCATGAACCCGGCCAGTACGACCACGTCCGGCGAGACGGCCGACAGGGTCTCGGCCAGGGTCTGGTCCCAGGCGGCCCGGCCGGCTGCGTCCGAGAGCACCGGGGCGGGGATGAGCGCCGTCTCGAACCCCTGTTCCGCTGCCCAGTCAAGGGCCGGACAGGGGCGATCGGCAAAGACAAGGCTGATCGAGCCGCCCAACTCGGCCCGCTCGGCCGCCGACGCCACCGCCCGCAGGTTCGACCCGGCCCCGGAGACACCGACGGCAATTCGCCCGTTCATCGCGGCGCGCCGACCGGCAAGAGCGAACCCTCCACGTAGCGCCGGCCGCCCAGGTCGGCCGTCCCGACCACCTCTCCCACGAGAGCGCTACCGAAGCCTGCCGCCGCGAGGGTGGCCAGGGCCGTTGGTACGGCCGCCGGCGGAACGATCGCGATCATCCCGAGGCCCCCGTTGAAGGTCGCCCGGAGCTCGTCGTCCTCGAGACCGCCGAGGGCGCCAAAGAGGCGCATGACCGAGGGCATCGGCCAGCGTCCAGGGTCAAGCCGGACGCCGAGGGCCGGGGGCAGGGCGCGAGCGGCGTTGCCGGGCAGGCCACCGCCGGTGATGTGGGCCAGCCCGTGCAGCTCGAATCCGGCCGCGTCCAACGCGACGCGCAGGTCGAGGATCGCCGCGGCGTAGATCCGGGTCGGGGTGAGGAGAACCTCGCCGAGGGTCATCAACGCCTTGCCCGGCGCGGCCCGGATCGCCTTGCCGCCGGCCAGGTCACCGAGGGTCCGGCGGAGTCGTTCCTGGTACGGCTCGGCCAGGTCGAGGTCGTGCTCGGCAATCAGCGACCGGACGAGCGAATAGCCGTTGGCATGGAAGCCACTCGAGAACAGGCCGATGACTGCATCACCGGCCCGGGCCTGGGTCCCATCGATCAGTTGGTCACGCTCCACGATGCCGGTGCAGCAACCGGCCAGGTCGAACGCCCCGACATCAATCAGGCCGGGGTGCTCGGCGGTCTCGCCGCCGACCAGCGCACAACGCACCTCGCGGCAGCCGTCGGCGACCGAGGCGACCAGGGCGGCGACATTCTCCGGTTCGAGCCGGCCGACGGCAATGTAATCGAGGAAGAAAAGCGGGGCAGCCCCACTACAGACCACGTCATCCGCGCACATCGCCACCAGGTCGCGACCGATCGTGTCGTACCGGCCGAGGGCAGCCGCGATCGCACTCTTCGTACCCACCCCATCGGTCGAGCTCACCAGGACGGGCTCGCGATAGCCGGCCGGAATCACCACGGCGCCACCGAAGCCACCCAGGCCACCGATCACGCTCGGCCCGTAGGTCGATTCGACGGCCGCCCGCATCAACTCGACGGCCCGCTCCCCCGCCGCGACGTCGACGCCCGCCCGGGCATAGGCAGCCCGAGGTCCCACTTCCTTGGCCACCCCGGGGTCCGCTCAGCCCCGGGCGATCGGCAGGACGAGGCTGCCGGCCGGTTCCCGCAGGTCTTCCTCGAGGACGAACTTGTGGCTCGCGGCGTCGTACGGGACCGGCACCGGGTAGCGCCCGTCGAAGCAGGCGAAGCAGAACTGATCGTAGGGCAATTCGAGTGCGGCCAGGACGCCCTGGATCGACAGGTAGCCGAGCGAATCGGCGCCGATGAACGAGCGAATCTCCTCGAGCGACTGGGTCGCCGCGATCAACTCGGTTTCGATCTGGGTGTCGATCCCGTAGAAGCACGGGTGGAAGATGGGCGGGGCGCTGATCCGGACGTGGATCTCCCGGGCGCCCGCCTTGCGCAGGATCGTGACGATCTGCTTGGTTGTCGTGCCGCGCACGATCGAGTCGTCGACCACGGTCAGCCTCCGGCCCCGGACGACCTCGCGGAGCGGGTTGAGCTTGATCGTGACGCCCCGCTGGCGCATCGTCTGGGAGGGCTGGATGAAGGTCCGCCCAGAGTAGCGATTGCGGACGAGCCCCTCCCGGAACGGGATCCCGGATGCCTCGGCGTAGCCCGCCGCGGCGGGCGCCCCGGTGTCGGGCACCGGCATCACCAGGTCGGTCTCGATCGGATGTTCGAGGGCAAGCTGCATCCCCATCTTGCGCCGGACCTCGTACAGGTTGCGGCCCTCCATGTACGAATCCGGGCGGGCGAAGTAGATCAGCTCGAACACGCACAGGGCCGGCTGGGCAACGGCGTAGCGGACCGAGCGGGGCGCCTGGCCTTCCTCGAGGATCACGATCTCGCCCGGGGCCACGTCGCGGACGAACTCGGCGCCGACGATGTCGAGGCCGGCCGTTTCTGACGAGAGGACCCAGCCAACCCGCTCGTCGTCGCCCCACAGGCCCGGCGCGACGTCGTTGTCGCCGTCGGCCAGGGGCAGCCGGCCCAGCACGAGCGGTCGGAAGCCGTGCGGATCGCGCACTCCGATCACCCGGCGCTCGTCGAGGATCACCAGGCTGAACGCGCCGCGGACGCGGGGCAGGACCCGGACCAGCGCTTCGACCGTATCGCTGGCCGGCTCATCCGCAATGAGGGCCGTCAGCAGCTCGGTATCGGTCGAGGCCGACAGGCGCGCCCGGCCACCGCGCAGCTGGCCGAGCAGTTCCCGGGTGTTGACCAGGTTGCCATTGTGCCCCAGCGAGATCGCCCGGCGGGGCCCGAGACGGAGGGTCGGCTGGGAGTTCTCCCAGACCGTCGAACCGGTCGTCGAGTAGCGGCAGTGGGCAATTGCAAGACGCCCGCGCAGGCTCGGCAAGCGGCGCTCGTCAAGGACCGAACTGATCATCCCGAGGTCCTTGTAGACCATCAGCTGCTCGCAGTCGCTGACGGCCACGCCGGCCGATTCCTGGCCGCGATGCTGGAGAGCGAAGAGTCCCAGGGCAGCCACGGCGGCCGCCTCCGTGTCCGATCCGGGCGGGACGACTGCGCCGAATACGCCGCACATCTAGGCCGTACCTCCAGCCCGACCCGGCACCGTCCCGGGAGCTTCTGGATCTGCCGGCAACGCTTCACCCAGGGCCCGCTCAAGCCCGTGATCCCAAGCATGGCGGAGATCGGCGAGGGTCACCTCGAGGGCATCGGACAGCCGGGCGCCGCGGTCCTCGACGTCGCCGATCGCACCCCGCCCGCCGAGCTCGATCACCAGCCGATCGCCGCCAACGGCGCCGATTTCACCGGCCGGCAGGCCATGCTGGCGGGCCAGCAGGAGGAGGGCCGGGGCGTGGCGGGGCTTTGTTGTCAGGATCAGCCGCGATGGGCTCTCCCCGAACAGGTCCACCGCCGGAGTGCCCCGGACGAGGAGCCGGACACGTGCGCCGCGGTCGCTCCAGATCGCTCCCTCGGCCAGCGCAACGGCCAGACCGCCGCCCGAGATGTCCTGGGCCGACGCGACCAGGCCTCGTTCGATCGCCTCACGCACAAAACGCTGGACGTCAGCCTCGCGGGCAAGATCCAGGCCGGGCAGGCCGTCCTCCGGCGCCAGGCCGGCCAGGCCGGCGTAGGCGCTGCCAACCAGGCCGGGCGTCGTTTCGCCGACGAGCACGATCGTGTCACCGCCGTCGACGAACTCGGGGCCGACCAGGCCGGCCACGTCATCGAGCAGGCCGACCACGCCGATCTCGGGTGTCGGGGCGATCGAGCCCCCCGGTGACTCGTTGTAGAGCGAGACGTTGCCACCGGTGACCGGCAGGTCGAGCGCCCGGCAGGCGTCGGCCAGACCCCGGACACCCTCGCTGAGTTGCCAGAATGCCTCCGGCCGGGTGGGGTCGCCGTAGTTCAGGCAGTTCGTGACGCCGAGCGGGCGGGCGCCGGTGATCGATACGTTGCGGGTCGCCTCGGCGACGCTCAGAGCCGCCCCGAGCCACGGGTCGATCGCCCCGACCGCCTGGTTGGCATCGGTCGTTGCGACCAGCGCCTTGGTCGTGCCCTTGACCCGCAGGACGGCTGCACCGTGACCCGGTCCCACAACCGTGTTCACCTGGACGGTCGAGTCGTACTGTTCGAACACGAAGCGTCGGCTGGCCAGGTTGGCGCTGCCCATCAGGCCCAGCAGCACGGCGCCCGGGTCCATCCCCCGCTCCGGCAGGAGGTCGTTCGGTTCGAGCGGAACGCCGGGGGCCGGCGCGGCTCGTCGGCGGGACGGAGGCGTGGCGACCCGCTCGTGGACGATCGCAGCCGAGGTGAGGGCCGCGGCCGGGATCCGGGCCAGTTCGACCGAGCCCGGGTTGGGCCGGCCGTCGGCATCAAGACCGCCGCGCACGATCGTGATGTCGCCGTCGGCCGTGACCCGGCCGATCGTGGCCACGGGCAGGTTCCAGCGCTCGCAGATCGCCCGGACGGCCGCTTCGCGATCGGGCCGGACGATCGCCAGCATCCGCTCCTGCGACTCGCTGATCATCACCTCGAACGGGGCCATGTCCGGTTCGCGGCACGGAATCGCGTCGAGATCGACAAGGATCCCGGTACCGGCCCGGTCGGCCGTCTCCGATGTCGCGCAGCTGATCCCGCCGGCACCCAGGTCCTGCAGCCCCTCGAGCAGGCCGGCCTCGATCAGCTCGAGCGACGCCTCGATCAGGAGCTTCTCGGCAAACGGGTCGCCGACCTGGACCGTCGGCCGCTTCGATGGGTCGTCATCGGTGAAGGTGGCACTGGCCAGGACCGAGGCCCCGCCGATGCCGTCGCGGCCGGTCGTCGACCCGAACAGGATCGCCAGGTTGCCCGGTCCGGGTGCCTGGGCCAGGGTCAGTTGGCCGGCCGGCAGGAGGCCGATGGCCATCACGTTGACCAGGGGATTGCCGGTGTACGACGGATCGAAGACAAGCTCGCCGCCGACGGTCGGGACCCCGACGCAGTTGCCGTAGCCGCCCACACCCGAAACGATCCCGCGCAGGAGGTGGCGGGTCCGTGCGTCGGCCGGATCACCGAAGCGCAGGGCGTCGAGGATGGCGATGGGCCGGGCGCCCATCGTGAAGATGTCGCGCAGGATCCCACCGACGCCGGTCGCCGCGCCCTGGTACGGCTCGACCGCCGAGGGATGGTTGTGCGACTCGATCTTGAAGGCGACCGCGAGGCCGTCGCCGATCGAGATGACCCCGGCATTCTCACCCGGGCCGGCCACCACGTCGGCGCCGGCGGTGGGCAGCGTGCGCAGGAGTGGGCGGGAGCTCTTGTACGAGCAGTGCTCGCTCCACATCACACTGAAGATGGCCAATTCGAGGTCGTTCGGCGGGCGACCCAGCTTGGATTCGATCGCGTCGAGCTCGAGGTCGGTGACGCCCAGCCGGCGATGGAGCGGGGCCAGGTCCGGGGCCGGCGCGATCGCCGTCATCCGGCCCGCCCGACGAGAACCGGGCCGGCCGCTGCGTCACGCTCGGCCGCCGCATCGGCCAGGGAGCGGATCATGGCCAGGCCGGCGTCGTTGCCGAGGACCGCCTCGGCGGCCCGCTCCGGATGGGGCATCAGGCCGGCCACGTTGCCGGCCACGTTGAGCACGCCGGCGATCGCCCGCAACGATCCGTTCGGGTTCACCCGCTCGTCGTGATCGGCCCTGGCACCGCCGGCGTCGACGTAGCGGAAGAGGACCTGGCCGTCGCGCTCGAGCTGGTCGAGGGTGGCCTCGTCGGCGTAGTAGCAGCCCTCACCGTGGGCGATCGGCATGCGCAGCGGACCATGTCCGGCGATTGCCCGGGTGAAGGGGGTATCGAGCCGCTCCGGGGCAACGAGGACGTCACGACCGAGGAACCGGAGCGAGCGATTGCGCAGGAGGGCACCCGGGACCAGCCCGGCCTCGGCCAGGACCTGGAAGCCGTTGCAGATCCCGAGGACCAGGCCGCCCTCCGCGGCGAACGCCGCGACGGCCCGCATGACCGGGCTGAACCGGGCGATCACCCCGGCCCGAAGATAGTCGCCGTAGGCGAAGCCGCCCGGCAGGATCACGGCGCTGACGCCCTCGAGCGTGCCCGATTCGTGCCAGAGCGAGACCGCCTCGGCCCCGGCCAGCCCGATCGCGTGGAGGGCATCGCCATCGCCGTTCGAACCGGGGAAGATCACGACCCCGATCCGGGTCATCCGGCCACCTCGGCCACCAGGCTGGAGGCCGCCCCGAGTCGCTCGACCTGGAAGGCTTCGATCAGGGGGTTGCTCAGGAGGTCCCCGGCCAGGCGTTCAACCACAGCCCGGGCCGAAGCCTCGTCAGCCGCGTCGACGGTGAGCTCCACTCGCCGGCCGACCCGCACCGCAGAGACGCCGGTGACGCCCAGGTGGGGCAGGCTGAACTCGACCGCCCGGCCCTGCGGATCGAGAATCCCGGCCTTCGGGGTCACGTTGACGGCAAATCGAAATGACGCGCTCATCGGGCGATCACGTCCTCCTCCAGGTAGCGCGCAAAGCTCGCGCCGGTGATCCGTTCGTAGGCCTCGACGTAGCGTTCGCGTGTTCCGGCCACGATCTCATCGGGCAGCTCCGGTCCGGGCGTCGTCTTGTTCCAGGGCTGCGTCTCGAGCCAGTCGCGGACGAACTGCTTGTCGTAACTGGCCTGGGCCCGGCCCGGTTCGTATGCCTCGGCATTCCAGAAGCGGGACGAGTCGGGGGTCAGCACTTCGTCGATCAGGAGGAGCTCGCCACCGGCCGACAGTCCGAACTCGAACTTCGTGTCGGCCAGCAGAATGCCCGCCCGGGCAACCACCGCCGCGCCGTAGCCGTACAGAGCGAGGGCGATCGAGCGGACCCGTTCGGCCAGTTCGCCGGCCAGGGTCAGGTTGTCGGTGGCCGGCAGAATGTGGTCGATCATCTCATCGAACGAGATGTTCTGGTCGTGGCTGCCCTTCGCCGCCTTGGTCGATGGGGTGAAGATCGGGGCGGCCAGGCGGTCACTGTGGCGAAGCCCTTCGGGCAGGCTGATCCCGCACAGGGCACCCGTCCGGCGGTAGTCCTGCCAGCCCGACCCGGCCAGGTAGCCCCGCACGATCACCTCGACCGGGAGGACCCGGGCCCGGCGGCAGATCATGATTCGGCCGGCCAGGTCGGCGGCTTCGGCCGGGACCGACTCGCGGGTCAGCAGGCCGGTCGTCGGGTCGAGCAGCTCGGTGACGATCGAACCAGGCGGCAGGTCGGCCGGCGACGTCGATCGCAGGTGGTTGGGCACGATCGCGGTGGTTTCGGCGAACCAGAACCGGGACAGGCCGGTGAGCACCCGGCCCTTGTCCGGGATGGCCGTCGGCAGGACGACGTCGAACGCGGACAGTCGATCGGAGGCCACCAGGAGTAGGGTGTCGGCGTCGATGTCGTACAGGTCGCGGACCTTGCCCGATCGGACGAACGACTCAGCGAGTGGCATCGACGACCTCCGGTTCGGGCGGCAGTCCGAGGTCCGTGGGGCGTTCCACGGGCTCGGCGCCTGAGCTGGCGGCGGCCCGGGCGGCGAGCTCGGCCTCGAGCCGGTCGAGGCGATCGATCCCGACCGTGGCATGGCGCAGGAAGGTGGCATCGTCGAAGCAGGCGTCCAGGCGGGCCAGGCTGAGCCGGGCGGCGACCGTCGGCTCGGTGGCGAGCAGTTCCTGCAGTGGCCGGCGCTCGTCGGCGGCGCGCAGGGCGGCAACCTGGACGATCACGTAGGCGTCCTCACGGCTGAGCCCGGCATCCTCGACCAGGGCGACGAGGACGCGGCTACTGGCGTGCAGCCCCAGGCCGCGCTCGATGTTCTCGCGCATCCGCTCGGGCCGGACCACCAGCCCGCCGACCAGCCCGGTCATCTTGACCAGCATGTAGTCGAGCAGGATGGTGGCATCGGGCAGGAGGACCCGTTCGGCACTCGAGTGACTGATGTCGCGCTCGTGCCACAGCGGCTGGTTCTCGAAGGCCGTCCCGGCATAGCCGCGCAGCAACCGGGCCAGCCCCGCGATCCGCTCGGCAAGGATCGGATTGCGCTTGTGGGGCATCGCCGAGCTGCCCTTCTGGCCGGCCCGGAACGGCTCCTGGAGCTCACCGATCTCGGTGTGCTGGAGGTTGCGCACCTCGGTCGCGAAGCGCTCGAGGGAGCCGCCGGTGATCGCGATCGCGGCGATGAACGCCGCGTGCCGGTCGCGCTGGACGATCTGGGTGCTGACCGGGTCGGCATGCAGGCCGAGCGCGGCCAGGACCTCCGCCTCGAGATCGGGATCGAGATGGCTGTACGTGCCGACCGGTCCCGATATCTTGCCGGTCCCGATCTCGTCGACGGCCTCGGCCAGGCGGGTCCGGTCGCGGGCAACCTCGAACGCCCAGCCGGCGAGCTTCAGGCCGAGGGTCGTCGGTTCGGCGTGGACCGAGTGGGTCCGGCCCATCATCACGGTGCCGGCCTCGGCCCGGGCCCGGGCCACCAGCGCCACCAGGAGGCGATCGACATCGATCAGGAGGCGCTCACCGGCGGCTCGCAACTGGAGGGCGAGGGCCGTGTCGACGACATCGCTGCTGGTCAGCCCGAGGTGGAGGTAGCGGCCATCAGGACCAACGCTTTCGGCCACCTGGCTGACGAAGGCGATCACGTCGTGGTCGGTGGTCTGCTCGATCTCGGCGATCCGGGCGACGTCCACCCTTGCCCGCGCCTCGATCGTGGCCAGGGCGGCGGCCGGGATCAGGCCGCGGGCCGCCTGGACCCGGGCGACCGCGAGCTCCACCCGGAGCATCTCCTCGAAACGAGCCGAGTCGGACCAGATCGCGCCCATCTCGGCCAAGGTGTAGCGCCGAATCACGCCGGAGCTCCGGCCGGGACCGGCTCGACCACCGGGTTCGACCCGGCTGCCGACGGCGGCAGGTCGCGGGCGATGTCGTGGCGGCGCTGGAGTCCGTCGAAGCTGATCGCGTCGGCGAGCTGCTCGGCGACGGCCCGGGCCAATTGAAGATCCGCGCCGCGGCCGACCGCAGTCAGGACCCGGCCGCCGTTGGTTCTGAGCAGGCCCTCGTGGTCGATGGCCGTGCCCGATTGGAAAACCAGGCCGAGTGGGTCGGCGGACGCGTCCGCACGGGCCCCGAGACCGCCAATCGGGTCGCCCCGCCGGGCATGCTCCGGGTAGCCCGGGCTGGCCAGGACGATCCCGACGGCTGCCCCCGGCAGGACCGGGATGCGGGCCGAGTTCAATCCGAGCTCCGCCGCCGCCGCCGCCAGCTCGCGGCCCGCAGCGGCTCGCAGAAGCGGACCCAGAGCAACGGCCAGCAGAGGCAGGATCACCTGCGTCTCCGGATCCCCAAAGCGGGCGTTGCATTCGAGCAGGACCGGCCCGTCGGCCGTCAGGATCAGGCCGGCGTAGAGGGCGCCCCGGAATGGGCTGCCGCGCCGGGCAAGTTCGGCGAGGAGGGGTTGATGAACCGTGGCCACGATCGCTTCCACGGCGGCGTCGGGCAGGTCGGGCAGCGGACTGTAGGCACCCATCCCGCCGGTATTCGGGCCACCGTCGCCGTCGGCCAGGCGCTTGTGGTCGCGGGCCGCCGGCAGGGCCAGCGCGTCGCGCCCGTCACACAGCGCGATCACGCTCGCCTCGAGGCCCGAGAGACGTTCCTCGAGCACGACCCGGGGCGCATCGTCCAGCGGCTCACCGAACTGGTCGCCGCCGGCGAAGATCGCCTCGAGCGCAGCTTCCGCCTCCCGGAGCGAGGCGCACATCGTCACGCCCTTGCCCGCCGCGAGCCCGTCGGCCTTGACCACGAGGCCGTCGCCGCGGGCGGCCAGCTCGGCGGCGAATGTCCGGGCGGGCTCCAGCCGGCTGAAGGAGCCGGATCGAGCCATCGGCACCCCGGCCGCGGCGGCGACGTCGTGGCAGAACGACTTGCTCGTCTCGATCCGGGCCGCGCCCTGCGACGGCCCGAAGACCGCGATCCCGGCCGCGCTGCAGGAATCAGCCACGCCCGCAGCCAGGGGCGCCTCGGGGCCGATCACGACGAGATCGGCGGCCGTTGCCCGCGCCGCGGCCACCACGGCAGCCGGATCGAGGGGATCGACGTCCGGCAGGCAGCTCACCCGCGCCTCGTTGGCAATGGCCGCGCTGCCGGGCGCAACGAAGACCTGGTTGACTCCCGGCTCACCAGCGAGCTTCCAGGCGAGGGCATGCTCGCGGCCGCCACTGCCCACGATCAGGATCCGGGTCGGCGTCAGGAGCGCGCTCATGACCCGCCCGTCGGTCCGGCGTTCGGTCCAGTGCCAGGACCCGCGCCGAGGTTCGGTGCCGGGGCGAGGGCCGGCCGGCGGCGCATCGGCCGAAACGCCCGCTCGATCGTCTGGCTGCGCTCCGGCCCAACCGACACGAGGACAATCGGGACGCCGGCCGCCGTCTCCAGGGCGCTCACGTAACGTCGCGCGTTCTCGGGCAGCTCGGCCAGGGTCCGGGCCTGATGGATCGGCTCGCTCCAGCCCGGGAAGCGCTCGTAGACCGGCGTTGCCCGGGCGAGCTGCTCCGCGCTGGAAGGCCACGCCTCGACCCGCTGACCGTCGATCTCGTAGGCGACGCACAGGCTGATCTCGTCGAGACCGGACCGGATGTCGAGCTTGTTGAGCATGATCGAGCTGACGCTGTTGACCGCAACGGCATAACGCAGCGGAACAGCATCGAACCAGCCAACCCGCCGCGGACGGCCGGTGGTCGTACCAACCTCGTGGCCGCGAGCGGCGATTCCCGCCCCGGTCGCATCGAGGAGTTCGGTTGGATAGGGGCCCGAGCCGACCCGGGTCGAATAGGCCTTCATCACCCCGATCACCTCGTCCACCTGGAGCGGGCCGATGCCGCCGCCGGTGCAGGCGCCGCCTGCGATCGGGTTGGACGAGGTGACGTACGGATAGCTCCCGTGGTCGAGATCGAGGAGTGTCCCCTGGGCACCTTCGAGCAGGACGTGATCGCCCCGGGCCAGGGCATCCTGGACGAGCCAGACTGTATCGGCCAGGTGGGGCCGAAGCCGCTCACCCCAGGCCATCGCCTGCTCGACCAGCGGCTCGAGCTCGAACTGCTGATCGCCCGGCAGCAAGCCGAGGAGGGCGTTCTTGTCGGGCAGGACCCGCCCGAGGCGCGCCCGGAACGAGCGCTCGTCGACGAGGTCCTCGACCCGCAGGCCGATCCGGAGGGCCCGGTCGGCATAGGCCGGTCCGATCCCGCGGTGGGTGGTTCCGACTGCGTCGCCGCCGAGGCGCGCCTCCATTGCCGCGTCCTGGGCGACGTGGTAGGGCAGGATCAGGTGGGCGTTCCGGCTCACCCGCACTTTGGACGTATCGATCCCCCGCTCGGCGAGCATGTCGAGCTCGGCGATCAGGGTGGCCGGATTGACCACGACGCCGGGCCCGATCACGCAGCTGATGTGCGGGTAGAGCACGCCCGACGGGACGAGATGGAGCTTGAAGACCTCGTCACCGAGGACGACCGTGTGGCCGGCGTTGTCGCCGCCCTGGTAGCGGACCGCCATGGCCACCTGCTCGGCCAGGAAGTCGGTCGTCTTGCCCTTGCCCTCGTCGCCCCACTGGAGGCCCACGATCACGGTGGCCGGCATCAGCGCGTCCCCTGGGCGGTGGGCCGCCAGCCGGCCCCGGCCCGGGCATGAAAAAGCCCCGCGGCCAACCGGCCCGGGACCTGGATAGACTGCGCCCCTCGTCGAGCCGCCGGGCTTCCGGCGAACCCCTGGTCGAAGGTGCGCGCTCGCCTCACGGGACGAACGTTGCGCCTTCCTCGAGCAATGGGCGATCTCCGTTGCTGGGGCCTGCACCCCTGGGTTCCGAGGACTCCGGGAGTATAACCCGGGTCAGGTCGGCCGGCCGGGCGAATCCGGATTGCCGCCCTGAGCCTCCCCGGCGCTGGCCCTCCGTCGGAGGACCCCGATTGCGGCGACGACCAGGAACAAACCAAGTCCCGCGACCAGGCCGATCGCCACGGCCTCAACTGAAGGAGCCAGATGGGGTCCGATTGACGAGACACGGGCGCAGTCCGCGACCGATCCGCCATTGACCGTGCACATCCGGATCTGGGCCGGGTTGACGTTCTCGGCGCCGACGCCCGGGCTGCCCGGATCCCAGGACCGGATGCCGAAGACGACGAGTCCGACGATCGCCGCGATCACCACCGGCCACCTCCGTCGCAGCACACCATCTGTCCCGATCCGCCGCACGTCGACCTCCAGTGTCGGACCCACGATACCGCCGTGGGGATGGAGCCGGCGGTAACCCGCGACGAAGCCACGGGTGAGCGCTGGTGGGTACGGTCGATCCCACGCCCGACGAGTCGCCAACGGAGGGCCCAGCACCGCCGCAGATCGGGACCGACATCGACGCTTCGGGTCGGTCCAGAAGGAGACGTGGACGTGAACAAGGTCTTCCTGACGGGGCGCCTCACCCGGGACCCGGAATTGCGCAGCCTGGCCAGCGGCAAGGCAATCACCCAGTTCAGCCTGGCAACCAACGAATACGCCGGTGGCAAGGAGCGCTCCGAGTTCCACAGCGTCGTGACCTGGGATCGCCTGGCCGAGATCTGCGGACAGTTCCTCGGCAAGGGCCAGCAGGTCGCGATCGAGGGCCGGATCCAGACCCGCACCTGGGACGATGACAAGGGCGTGCGCCACTGGAAGACCGAGATCGTTGCCTCGAATGTGGAGATGCTGTCCGGTCGCAAGAAGAAGGACTACGAGGCGCAGTCCGCGGCCGAGGCGCTCGAGGCGCATGCGACGGCGGCCGGGGCCGATGAAGACGATCCGCACTTCGATCATCCTCGGGAGGGATCACCCGCCGATCCCCTGCCCGTCGAAGCCGCCGCCTGACGGCGTTCTCCCCCTCTTCATCGCGGGACGGGCGTCACCCCCTGGGCTCCCGTCCCGCGCTTCCGCCGTACAGCTTGCGTCGGTTGATCCCGGTCGCGGCGGCCACCCGCCGGGCCGCATCACCGCGGGCGATGCCCGAGGCGACCAGCCGCTCGACCTCGGCCCGAGCGACCGCTTCGGCGTCCACCGCGAGCGCCTCGGACTCGGGCACACTCCCCCGCCCCGCACCCACGACAAGCGCGAATTCTCCGCGCGCGGGGATCCACCCCGACCGGGCCGCTTCGGCCAGCTCGCCCAGCGAACCCCGCACGATCGACTCGTGGAGCTTGGTCAGTTCGCGGCACACCGCACCGGCCCGATCTGCGCCACAGGCAGCGGCCAGGTCGGCCAGGGTCGCGGCCACCCGGCCGGGGGCCTCATACAGGACCGTGGCCCGGTCGTCGGCGGAGATTCGGGCCAGCCGTTCCCGACGCTCGCGACCTGAGCGCGGCAGGAAGCCCTCGAACGACCAGCGCGGACCGGCGACCCCGCTGGCCACGACGGCGGCCAGGACGGCCGAGGCACCCGGAATCGGCACGACCGTTCCCCCGGCGGCCACCCACGCCCGGACCAGGTCCTCGCCGGGATCGCTCACGCCCGGGGTTCCAGCGTCCGTGATCAGGGCGAGGTCGGCCCCGCCGCCCAGGTGGGCGAGCAACTCGGGCAGGCGGCCGGCGGCATTCCGGGCGTGAAAGCTCACGAGGTGGGTGGTGATTCCATGCGGGCCGAGAAGGCGGCGTGAGTGGCGCGTATCCTCGGCGGCCACCAGGGGCACGTTGCGCAGAATCTCCAGGGCCCGCAGGGTGACATCTCCCAGGTTGCCGATGGGCGTCGCCACGATGAACAGGCGCCCGCCGGTCGGAGCGGCAGCGCTCGCGGGAGCAGCTGCGCTCGCGGAATCGGCTGCGCCCGCCGAGGATCGGGGGGCCAACGTTCAGGTCCTGGCCGAGCCTGGCCGCCGCCGCGGGTAGAGGTAGTCGACGCCGGTCGTCCGCGGCCCGAGCTTGGCGATGGGCGCCACCTGGCGCTTGAACTCCGAGCCCGCCACGGCCTTGAGGGTCCACTCGATCCGCTCCGGAGCAAAGCCCTTGGCCTCCAGTTCCTCGGGCGAGCGCCGCCGGTCGACGAGCCAGAACAGGAGCCGATCGAGCTCGGGATAGCTGAAGCCCGCCTCGGCCTCGTCGGTCTGGCCGGGCCACAGATCGGCCGAGGGTGCCTTGCGGATGATCGCCTCGGGCACGCCCACGGCCGCGGCGAGCTGGCGGACCTGGCTCTTGTACAGGTCACCGATCGGGTTGAGGGCACTGGCCGAGTCGCCGAAGATCGTTGTATAGCCGATCAACGCCTCGGTCTTGTTGCTTGTGCCAACGACCAGGCCGCCCCACGTCACCGATCGGTCGTACAGGACCATCATCCGGCTGCGGGCCATGAAGTTGCCCCGGCGCAATCCGCTGGCCGCGAGGCCCTCGGGACCGGCGGCACCCACTTCCTCGGCTTCGGGCCGCCCGAAATAGGCGTCGACGACCGGGCTGATGTCAACGAGCTCGCCGGCGCAGCCGAGCTGCTCGATGACGGTCTCGGCGTCCGCCCTGGACGAGGAGGCCGAGGTCCGGTATGGCAGCATCAGGCAGAGCAACCGTTCTGGTCCGATCGCCTCGGCAACAAGGCAGGCCACCAGGGCCGAGTCGATCCCGCCCGACAGGCCCACGATCGCCCGCTCGAAGCCGGCCTGGCGAAGCTGACCGCGGATGAACTCGATGATCACCCGACGGGCGACCTCCGTGTCGATGGCCAGCTCGGACGGCAGGTCGAACAGGCCCTCGCCGGTCGGCACGGGCCGTTGCGGTGCGCTCATCGAGCCACTGCCCTCATCGGGCGGCCACATCGAGGCCGGGCTCGGCGCCCGGTTCGGCCGTCGAGTCCTCGGCCCCGCCGGACCGTTCGCTCACGATCCGCTCGAGCTCACGGACGGTCAGTTCGAGCCGCTCGTCGCGGAGCAGGGGCAGGGCGATCCGCTCGCGACGGACATCGGCCAGGTCGACATCAACGAAATAGAGGCCCTCGTCGTAGAGCGGCGCGCTGAAGGCGGCGTCGCCGTTCGGACCGATCACCTCGGAGCCGCCCCAGAACGAGATCGATTCGTCGACTCCGACCCGGTTGACGAAGACGACGAAGCTGGTCGTCAGCTGGGCATAGGCCCGCAGGAGGGTCCGCCACGACGTCGCCGTGCCCAGCCCGACCTCGTTGAGCGCGGCCAGGTCGCGCCCGGGCGACGACGACACGTTGATCAGGAGCTGCGCCCCATCCAGGGCCAGCAACTGCGGTACGCCCAGGTGCCAGAAGTCCTCGCACACGCTCAGGCCGACGCCGATTCCCAGGCGCGACGGTGTCGCCCGCAGGAGATCGCCGGCGGCGAAGAAACGCCGCTCGTCGAACAGGCCATACGTGGGCAGGAACAACTTGCGCTGGACATGGCGGATGCGCCCGTCCTCGAGCAGGGCGACCGAGATGAACAGGCGATGGTCGGCCGACTCCTCGACAAACGAGACAACCGCGGAGAGCGCGCTCGGGCCCTCGCCCGCTGTTGCAGCCGCCAGCTCGAGCAGGCGCGAATCGTCCAGGCGCATCGCCACCTCGGAGGCGAGATCCTGGAGGAGATAGCCGGTCAGGCCGAGCTCGGGGAAGACGACGAGACCGGCGCCGCCGGCACGCGCCTTTTCGATCAGGCCATGGTGAGCGGCCAGATTCTCGTCGAGGAACCCCAGTCGCGGGGCGATCTGGGCGAGCGCGATCCGAAGGGGCTGCACGGCCCGAGTCTAGCCCGTCAGGCGGTCCCGATGGCGAGGAGCGGGTCGCCCGCGTTCATGGCCAGCGACGTGACCAGGAACAGGATCACTCCGCCGATTGGAGCCTTGATCGAGCTCAGGACGGCCCCGAACGGGTCGCGCACCTCACCAAGTGGCTGGCCGATGGCGACTGCCTCACCGACGGCCACGAGCGGGTGCCAGTAGCCGCTGACGTCCGAGCGCAGCCAGACGTCGTCGCTGAGCGTGCGCG
>JBBRIM010000040.1:0-16476 GCA_038221095.1 Candidatus Limnocylindrales bacterium | reverse complement strand
GGGCGACCCACCTCGCTGCTACGATCAATGCAATCGGTTGCGTCAAAGGGGAGGGCGTTTGGCCATGAACGGAGACGAGGGCGGCCCGCGTCGTCGTGTCCTCCTCCAGGATGTCGCCGACAAGGCCAGGGTCTCCGGCTCAACCGCCTCGCGAGCGCTGGTCGACGACAAGCGAATCAGCCTGGCCACTCGCCTTGCGGTCAAGGCCGTGGCGGCCGAGCTCAACTACGTGCCCAACCTGGCCGCGCGCAGCCTGCGCGTCCGGCGGACGCTGACCCTCGGCCTGCTCCTGCCGGATCTCCGGGATCCGGTCCATGGGCAGGTCGCGTCGGCCTTCGAGCACGAGGCGCGCCAGCGCGGCTACGGCGTGATGATCGTGGCCGGCGAGGATGAGCCCGCCCGTGAGCGCCTCGCCCTGAAGATCTTGATGGAACACGGCACCGACGGGATCGCAATCGTGGCAAGCGTGCTCGCTCCGAAGGAGGTCCGCGAGCGAGTCGACCCGAATCGTCTCGTCCTCGTCACGCCGGACCATCGGAGCGTGCTACGGAGCGATCGACCCCTGGCCCCGGGAGTGATCCAGACCGACGACGCCAGTGGCGTTCGGGCGGCGGTCAACTACCTCGTGGACAGCGGCTACCGTCGGATCGCGTTCGTCGAGGGCGGCACGCGCTCGTCCAACACGGTCCGCGCCGAGGCCGTCGCGACGACGCTGTCAAGCCGAGGAATCCGGGCACCGCTGCGCACGTTCAGGGCGCTCGGCGACGCCTGGCGCGCCCCAGCCGACCTCGCCGCGGAGATCGCCGCAGATCTGCCCGAGGCGCTGATCTGCTACGACGACAAGCTTGCCCTGGCCCTGATGGACGCGCTGCGCGGGCTGAGCATTCGGGTACCCGACGATGTCGGGATCATCGGCTTCGACGGGATTCCGTTTGCCGCAATCTCCAATCCGCGCCTGACGACGGTCGCGGCGCCATCGGCCGAGATTGGGCGAACCGCCGCGGTGTCCCTGATCAAGGCGATCCAGACCGGCGCACGCCCTGAGGCGATGCTGCTCCAGCCCGAACTCATCATCCGCGAGAGCACCCGGGCCCTGGCCCGCTCCGCCGGCAAGATCGTGATCAAGCCCTGACCCAGTCACCCAGCCCGGAGGAGTCCCCGATGACTACTGCCCAGATGCGCGTTGCCAGCGCGCCCGTCTCGTTCGGCGTCGACGAGGTCCTGGTCGATGATGCCTGGATGCCCGACCCCGAGGACATGCTCGACTGGATGGTTGACATCGGCTACGAGGGGACCGAACTTGGCGCGCCCGGTTTCATGGGTGACGCGGCCCAGGTGCACCGGCGCCTGTCGTCGCGCGGGCTCGAGCTGGTCGGGGCATTCCTGCCCCAGCACTTCAGCCGGTCCGAGAAGGTTGCCGAGGACCATGCCTTCCTGCGCAGCAGCCTGCGGGTGATGGCCGGTGGGTCGCCGGCCGGCTCCCGGCCGTTCGCCGTCCTGTCCGACCATTTCGATGAGCCCGACCGCCGGGCCCTCTCCGGGCGGATCCAGCAGCACCCCGAGACCTGGCTCTCGCCGGCTCGCTTCGACACCCTGATCGACAACCTCCACCGGGCCGCCGAGATCTGCCGGGCCGAGGGCTTCGAGCCCGTCCTGCATCCCCATGCCGGGACGTACGTCGAGACGGCCGACGAGATCGCCCGGGTCATGGACCGGATCGACCCGTCCCTGATCGGGCTGTGCCTCGACACGGGCCACTTCCGCTTCGGCGGCGCCGATCCGACCCAGGCGGTCCACGACTACCACGAGCTGATCCGGCACGTCCACATCAAGGACTGCCGGCAGGCCGTGATGGACGATGTCAAGGCAGAGGGGAAGGGCCTCGAGGAGGCGCTCAGCCGGGGTGTGTTCTGCCAGCTGGGCCTGGGCGACTCGGGCATCGATGCGGTGATCGAGGCCCTTCGAAGCCATGGCTACGCGGGTTGGCTGGTGATCGAGCAGGACCAGTTCCTGCGCCTGTCCGACACGCCGGAGTCGGTCGTGGCGGTCCAGCGGGCCAACCGCGAGTACGTCCGCGGTCTCGGGATCTGACCAGGAGGATGGGCCGCCGATGAACGCCAGCGCGGAGACGCCCCTTGCCCGAATGACCCGGACCACTCCGACCGAGTACTGGAACGATTCGTGCTCGGTCGCCGAGCTCGAGTATGCCGTCGCCAACGGGGCGGTTGGGGCCACCTCGAACCCGACGATCGTGGGCGAGGTCCTGCGCCGGGAAATCGAGGTCTGGCGCCCCCGAATCCGGGCGATCTACGCCGAGCGCCAGGCAGCATCGGACATCGACGTCACCTGGGCGGTGATCGAGGAGATGGCGGCCGGCGCCGCGGCCGTCCTGGCCCCGATCTTCGAGCGGGAGGCCGGGCGGAAGGGCCGCCTGTCCATTCAGACCAACCCCACCTTCCACCGGGACCCGGTCCGGATGCTCGAGCAGGGCCGTCGGTTTAGCGGCCTTGCCCCGAACATGCAGATCAAGTTCCCGGCAACGGCGGCCGGGATCGCGGCGATCGAGCAGGCGACCGAGCTCGGGATCTCGATCAACGCGACCGTATCGTTCACCCTGCCCCAGGCGTTGGCCGTTGGCGCCGCCGTCGAACGGGCCCTCGAGCGGCGCGAGGCCGCGGGCCAGGACGTTGCCACGATGAGCCCGGTGTGCACCCTGATGGTCGGCCGGCTCGATGACTGGATGAAAGCGATCTGTGAGCGCGACAGCATCAGCGTCGATCCAGGCGCCCCGAACTGGGCCGGGATCGCGGTGTTCAAACGGGCTGGCGCGATCTTTCGCGAGCGGGGCTACCGGACGCGCCTGCTGGCTGCCGCCTACCGCCATCACCTGCACTGGTCCGAGTTCATCGGGGGCGACGTCAGCCTCACGATCCCGTACGCCTGGCAGCGTCGGTTCAACGCGTCGGTAGTCGAGGTTCGCCCGCGCTGGGATGATCCTGCGCCGGCCGCCCACGTGGCCGAGCTGCTGGCCCGGATCCCCGACTTCGGGCGCGCTTACGAGCCCGACGGCCTGACGGTCGCCGAGTTCGACACCTACGGCGCGACGGTCCGCACCCTGCGCGGCTTCATCGGGTCCTACTGGGACCTGGTTCGGACGATCGACGACATCATCCTGCCCAATCCGGACGTGCCGGGCTGACCGAATGCGTCGGCCCCGATTCCGGTATCTTGGGCGCGCCCAATCGTCCCTCAGCTCGACCTCAGCGTCGTGCCCGCCTGCCCGGAGGTATCGCCATTCCAGCCGCGATCACGGCCGAAGCACTGGTCAAGATCTACCGCTCGCGCAAGAGCGAGGTCCACGCCCTCGACGGGATCGACCTGACCGTCGAAGAGGGCACGGTCCTCGGCCTGCTCGGTCCCAACGGCGCGGGCAAGACCACGACCGTCCGGATTCTCAGCACGCTCCTGCGGCCCGACTCCGGCCGGGCCACCGTGGCCGGCTTCGACGTGGTCCACCAGGCCCAGGACGTGCGCTCCGTGATCGGGTTGTCGGGCCAGTACGCGGCCGTGGACGAGAACCTCACCGGCCGCGAGAACCTGTGGATGTTCGGCCGGCTCTACCAGATGTCGTCCGGAGATGCCCGCCGGCGGGCCGGTGAGCTGCTTGAGCAGTTCGGCCTGACCGAGGCCTGCGATCGGGTCGTCAAGACGTACTCGGGCGGGATGCGCCGCCGGCTGGACCTGGCCGGTGCCCTGATCGGACACCCCCACCTGCTCTTCCTCGATGAGCCCACGACGGGCCTCGACCCTCAGGGCCGGCTGGGCATGTGGGACGTGATCCGGGCACTCGTCCGGGAGGGCACCACGCTCCTGCTCACGACCCAATACCTCGAGGAAGCCGACGAACTCGCCGACACGATCGCGGTCGTTGACCACGGCAAGATCATTGCCCGGGGGACCGCCGACGAGCTGAAATCGGAGGTCGGCGGCGAGCGGATCGAGGTCGTCGTCCACGACCCGGTCGACGTGGCCCGGGCGCGCGAGGTGCTCGCCCGCGACGGGATCGGTGAGCCGCACGTCGATGAGCACACCCGCCGGATCTCGGTACCTACGAACAGCGGGGCCCGGGGGCTGGTCCAGGTCGTACGCGACCTCGACGAGGCCCATATCGCGATCAACGACATCGGTCTGCGCCGGCCCACCCTCGATGACGTCTTCCTCACCCTGACCGGGCACGACACGAGCCTGCCTGGTGCCGTTGGCGAGGGTGGCAGCGGGACGAGCCAGCAACCTGCCGATATGGCTGGGAGGAGGGCATGACGGCGACGGCCCGGGTTGGACCGCGGACCGGCCGCGGGGGCATCCGCCAGGCGATCGGTGATGGCCTGATCATCACCTGGCGGAACCTCAAGCGGATTCCGAGGATCCCCGAGCTGGCCATCTTCGCCGTGCTCCAGTCGATCATGTTCGTGCTGCTGTTCGCCTTCGTCTTCGGTGGGGCGATCCCCTTGCCCGGCGGTGGGAACTACCGCGAGTACCTGATGCCCGGCATCTTCGCCCAGACGATCGTGTTCGCCGCGGCGACCACGGCGATCGGCATGACCGAGGACGTCCACAAGGGGCTGATCGACCGGTTCCGGTCGCTGCCGATGGCCCGCTCGGCCGTGCTGATCGGGCGGACCCTGTCGGACGTGGTCTACAACGGCGGGATCCTGGTCGTCCTGATGCTCTCGGGCCTGGCGGTTGGCTGGACGATCCGGACGGGCATCCCACCCCTGTTCGAGGGCGTCGGGCTGCTCCTCCTGTTCGCCTTCGCGATGTCCTGGATCGGGGTCTGGCTGGGCCTGTCGGTGCCCTCGGTCGAGGTGGCCCAGCAGGTCGGCTTCACGGTTCTCTTCCCGATCACGTTCATCTCGAACGTGTTCGTGCCGCCCCAATCACTGCCGTCCTGGCTGCAACCCGTGGCTGAGTGGAATCCCACCAGCACGCTGACGGCCTCGCTGCGTTCGCTGTGGGGCAATCCCAACCCGTACGCCTCGACCGGGTTCCCATCCCAGCATCCGGTCCTGGTCACCCTCGTCTGGGTGGTCGTGATCGTGGCGATCTTCGCCCCGCTCGGGATCCGCCGCTACCGCTCGATGAGCCGCTAGCCTAGCCGTGGCGGTCGAGGGGTAGCCGGGCGCCGTTGATCGCCCCGGCCTCGTCGGAGCACAGGTAGAGCATCGCGCCGGCGATCTCCTCGGGTGTGGTCCAGCTCGCGTTCTTTGGCGTTGGCCCGGACTGCCGCTGGTGCTCCTCGTCGATCGTGCCGACCGTGACCAGATTGACCGTCACGCCCGTGCCACTCATCTCCCGGGCGAGCGTGCGCAGGAGGGTGTCCTCGGCCGCCTTGGCCACCGCGTAGCCAGCAACCTTCGGGGCGGCCTCGAGACTCGCCCTCGACCCGACGGCGATCACCCGGCCCCACCCGTGGGCAACCATACCGGGCACGACCGCCTGGACCACGTGGAGGGTCGTCCAGAGATGCTGATCGAGCATCCCGGCCAGTTCGCCCGGATCAAGGTCGACGATCGCCGTCCCGCCGGCCCAGCCGCCAACCAGGTGGAGAAGGACGTCAACCTGTCCAAAACGATCGGCTACAGCGGCGGCGATCGCCCGGGCATCCTTCGCCAATCGGAGGTCCCCGACAACGGGCAGCCAGCGGTCTTCGGCCAGACCGACCTCGTTGGCCACGCCGGTCAGCCGATCCAGGTCCGTGCCGACCAGGCCGAAGCGGGCGCCGGCCGCGGCGAACCGAGCGACCACGGTCCGTCCGAGGACGCCGGTCGCCCCGGTGACCACGACTACCCGATCGTCGAGTGCCATCGTCTAGTCGCTGTCGAGCCGGTAGGTGAACGCGTACGAGTGGCTGCCGTCGGCGGCCCGGATGATCTCGAACTCACCGCGCAGGCCGGTCAGCTCGCCCCCGCCGGTCCTGGGCACGACCTGGATCCGGAGGGCCTGGACGTCCCCGTCGGCGGTCGCCGCGTGCTGCAGGATGAAGCTACCGGTCCGGCCACCGAGCGTGCCCGTGACCCGTTCGATCGCGACATAGCCGGCCGGCTCGCCGGCCGCGTAGACGCTCAGCATGTCGACCGTGCTCTGTCCGTCGAGATCGCCCCGGAAGCTCTTCGAGAGCTGGACCCAGCCAACCTTGCGGGCCGGATCCGTGGCCCACGTCTCATCGGGGTCGGCCACGGGCTCGTCCTTCCAGGCGTCGACCGAGAAGGTGCCGGTCGCGATCAACGGATTCGGTTCGTTCACGATCCGACAGTAGTCGATCAGGCGGTCACGCGGCTGGGGCCGCTCCGAGCGTCTCGAGGCCCGCGACGTAGGCCTGGCGCCACTCCTCGGTGGTCTCGACCTGGTTGAAGGTGTACAGGTGGAGGCCGCGCACGTCGGTCCGCGGGTCGAGCAGGACCGGAGCCAGCGCCGCCAGCAGCCCGTCGGGCCGGTAGCCGCCTGGCCGCAGGATTCGGCCGACGAGGGCCGTGTTCTTGGCCAGGAATCGGCGCGAGTCGCGAACCCCGATTCGAGCGCTGATCTCGATCAGCTTGTGGAGTTCGGCCACGCCGGCAATCCCGAGGGTCGCGGGCAGGTGGATCCCGTCGGCCCGGCAGGCTGCCAGCCAGGTCCGGATCGCACCGGCATCGAAGCACAGCTGGGTGGTCATCGAGGTCGCGAAGGGCTGCTTCGCGGCAAGCGCGGCGAGCAGGCGGTCGTCCGGGATCGTCGGGTGGCCCTGGGGGTAGCCCGGGATCCCGATGTCGGTCAGCCGATGGCCCAGGTCGGCCATCGCTCGCAGGAGGGCCAGTCCGTCGGGGAAGTCGCCCGGCATCTCGGTGTCACCGCCGACCACGAAGGCCGCCTCGATCCCGGCGGCATCGAGCGTGCGCAGCAGTCCACGCAGATGGGCGCGGTCGCGGATCATCCGGGCCGACAGGTGGGGGACCGCCCGGAAGCCACGCTCCGCCAGGCGGGCGCTCAGCTCAACCGTTGCCTCGATCCCCTTGGCCGGCGAAGCCGTGACCGAGACGGTGGCCCCGGCCGGCAGGAAGTGCGACTGGGCATCGACGTTCCTGAGCGGGACCAGTTCGAACTTCGGCGCCGCAACCACCCTGAGGATGGCGCCCCGGGCGGCGTCGTCGAGCCCCTTGGACCTCCGAAACATTGCTCGCCCGCGCCTATACGAACGCGTCGGGCATCGACGCCTTCTTGCGGGCGATAAAGTCGAGCAGCGCCTCGTCGATCGCCGGATCGATCGGCGGAGCCTGGTACTCCGCAAGCATCCGCTTCCAGACGGTGTTGGCCCGCTGGGCGGCATCGAGCGAGCCGTCCTCCTGCCACTTCTCGAAGCTGTTGTTGTCGGCGATCTCCGAGCGGTAGAAGGCGGTCTCGAAGTTGGCCAGGGTGTGGGCGCTGCCCAGGAAGTGGGTTCCCGGCTCGTTGGCCAGGATGGCGTCGACGGCCTGGCCGTTCTCGGACAGGTCGATCCCCTGGGCGAAGACCTGCATCATTCCGCACTGATCGGCGTCGAGGATGAACTTCTCGTAGCCGATGGCGAGGCCGCCCTCCAGCCAACCGGCGGCATGGAGCACGAAGTTCACGCCGCCCAGCACGGTGGGCTGGAGGGTCGCGGCCGACTCGTAGGCGGCCTGGGCGTCGGCGACCTTCGAGGCGCACAGGCTGCCGCCCGACCTGAACGGGACACCCAGGCGGCGAGCAAGGGCCGCCATCGCGTAGAGGACGAGGGCCGGCTCCGGGGTGCCGAACGTGGGCGCGCCCGACTGCATCGACATTGAGCTGGCGAACGAACCGAGGACGACGGGGGCACCCGGCCGGACCAGCTGGCAGAAGGTCATCCCGCCAAGCGACTCGGCCAGCGTCTGGGCACACACCCCGGCAGCGGTCACCGGGGCCATCGCGCCGGCCAGGATGAATGGGGTCATCAGGGTGGCCTGGTTGTTCTCGGCGTAGGCCCGGGCGGCGCCCAGCATCGTGGCGTCCCAGACCAGGGGCGAATTGGCGTTGATCAGGCTGAGGGTGACGGCGTGCTCCTGGATGAACGCCTCGCCGAACAGGATCTTGGCCATCTCCACCGTGTCGCGCGCTCGTTCGGGTGCCGTGACCGAGCCCATGAACGGCTTGTCCGAGTAGCGGATGTGGCTGTAGACCATGTCCAGATGGCGTTTGTTCACGGGCACGTCGACCGGCTCGCAGATCGTCCCGCCGGAGTGGTGCATGTGGGGGCTGGCATAGGCCAGCTTCACGAAGTTGCGGAAGTCCTCGATCGTGCCGTAGCGCCGGCCGTTGTCCAGGTCGCGCACGAACGGTGAGCCGTAGTTCGGAGCAAAGACGGTGTTCATCCCGCCGATCATCACGTTGTTGGCGGGATTGCGGGCGTACTGGGTGAACTCGCGCGGGGCACTGGCCTGCACGATCTGGCGGCACATCCCCCGCGGGAACCGGACCCGCTCCCCCTGCACGTCGGCACCGGCGTCGGCGAACAGCCGGAGGGCCGCCGGATCACCGCGGAACTCGAGGCCCACTTCCTGCAGGATCGTGTCGGCGTTGTGCTCGATCAGGGCCAGGCCCTCTTCGCCCAGGACCTCGAACGGTTGGAGCCTGCGGGTCAGGAACGGCTGGCGCTCGATGTGGGTGTGGGCGCGCAGGGCCTGCCGGCCGGCCCGGCCGCCACTGCGCTGGCGCGGGCTGTCGTCCATCAGCGGTCCTCCTGGCCGGCGGCAACGAGGGCGCGCCGGCGACGTTGGGCAGCCCGGGGATCCGCGCCGCTTGCCGCGTTGGGGCGGGTGGGCAGGTCGATCACGCGGCCAAGGTTGGGCATTTCCGCCGTCCGATGCGGGAAGGCCATGGCATCGACGAAGTGTTCCTGGAAGCGCGGCTCGATGGCCGTCTCGATCTTCTCGACGGTCCGGACCACCTGCTCGATCTCCGCCCGGGCTGCCCCCGACAGGAGGGCGATCAGGGCGCCGGTGCCGGCAGCGTTACCGGCCGAGCTCGCGTGGGCAAGGTCGCAATCCGGGATGAGGCCGAGGACCATCGCGTGGGTCAGGTCGATCTGGCTGCCGAACGCCCCCGCCAGGCGGATCTCGTCGACGGTTTCGACCCCGGCGTGATCCATCAGCAGGCGAGCGCCGGCGTACAGGGCGGCCTTGGCCAGCTGGATGGCCCGCACGTCGTTCTGGGTGATCACGATCCGGGGCTGGCCCTCGCGCACGACGTAGGCAAAGGTCCGTCCGTCGGCCACGATCCGGCTCGTTCGATCAGCCAGGCCGCCATCGATGATCCCATCTGCGGTGATCACGCCGGCCAGGAACAATTCGGCGATCACCTCCACGATGCCCGAGCCGCAGATGCCGGTGACGCCCAGCTCGAGCGCTGCCGCCTCGAAGCCTGGCTCGTCCGACCACAGGTCGCTGCCGATCACCTTGAAACGCGGCTCGAGGCTGGCCCGGTCGATCCGGACCCGCTCGATCGCGCCGGGCGCGGCCCGCTGGCCCGAGCTGATCTGGGCACCCTCGAAGGCCGGTCCGGTGGGGCTCGAGGCCGCCAGCAGGCCGTGCCGATTGCCCAGCACCAGCTCGGCGTTCGTGCCCACGTCCACGATCAGCTGGAGCCGGTCAGAGAGGTAGGGCGTCTCGGCCAGGATGACTGCGGCCGTATCGGCCCCGACATGGCCGGCGATGCACGGCAGGATGTAGACCCGCGCCCCGGGGTTGACCCGCAGCCCGAGCTCGGCCGCCGGCAGCCGGACGGCCCGGTCCGTGGCCAGCGCGAACGGGGCGCCGCCGAGCGGCGTCGGGTCGATCCCGAGCAGGAGGTGGTGCATGATCGGGTTGCCCACGACCGTCAGCTCCAGGATGTCGGCCCGCTTGATCCCGGCCCGCATGGCCAGGCCGGCGATCAGGCCGTCGAGCGCCTTGCGCACGATCCGGGTCATCTCGTCGGCACCTTCGGGATGCATCATCGCGTACGAGACCCGGCTCATCAGGTCCTCGCCGAAGCGGATCTGGGGGTTCATCAGGCCATTCGAGGCGAGGATCGAACCGTCGGCCAGGTCGGCCAGGTGACCGGCGATCGTGGTCGAGCCGACGTCGATTGCCACGCCATACGCCCGGTCGTGGAGGCCCGGCCAGATGGCCGTCACCTGGCGCCCTTCGTGGACGGCCACGGTGACCCGATAGTTGCCAGCAGTCAGGGCCGGCTGGAGGGCCCGGATCACGCCAAGGTCGGCCCCCAGGTTGGTCAGGCCCCACTCGCGCTCGAGCGCATCGAACAGGCGGGCCAGGTCACCGCCCGGCGTGGCCAGCTCGGGTTGGGCCACCTCGACATAGTGGAGCCGAACGACGGGGTCCACGCTGAACTCGCGCAGGATGAGGTCCTTGCGGACGACCTGCCGATGGACCTGGCTCTCGGGCGGAACATCGATCAGGGCATCGCCCTGGAGGGTCGCCGTGCAGCTCAGGCGCCGGTCGGCAGCGAGGCTGTGCTCGGCTCGGTAGGCCGCCTCGAGCTGACCGGCCGCCGACAGGTGGTCGAGCGTCGAGCTCAGGCCGAGCTTGGGAAACGAGCCGATCCCCTGGCTGACCTGGCAGCGCCCGCAGATGCCCCGCCCGCCGCAGACCGAGTCGATGTCCACGCCCAGCGAACGCGCCGCATCAAGGACCGTGGTGCCCGTCCCGAAGCGTCCCCGCCGGCCCGACGGGGTGAAGACAACGAGGGCGTCCGCGGTGCCCGGGGCGGTCGCCCCATCAGCGTGCGTGGTCACCGGCCGGCTCAGCCTCCGGCCGGCGCCGTCAGGGCGTCGCGCCGGCGATTGACCCGGCGGCCCTGCTCGCCCTCGGCCGGGGCCACCCGGTAGGTCCGGATCCAGCGCCCGCACTCGGCGTCATTGCCGAGCAGGACGTCGGCGGCCATGACCGACTGGCGGACCTCGGCCAGGAGTGGATTGGTGATCGCCGATGTCAGGCCGCTGGCCATCGCCATGGCCAGGAACGCGCCGTTGATCCCTTCCCGGTTGGGCAGCCCGAAGCTGACGTTGGAGGCCCCGCAGGTGCTGTTGACGTGGAGCTCGTCGCGCAGCCGGTTGAGGATCCGGAAGACTTGCCGGCCGGCCGTCGCCATCGCCCCGATCGGCATGAGCAGCGGGTCGACCAGGATGTCCTCGGGCGGGATGCCGTGGTCGGCGGCCCGTTCCACGATGTGCCGGGCCACGGCGAAACGAACGTCGGGATCCTCGGAGATGCCGGTCTCGTCGTTCGAGATCGCCACGACGGCGGCGCCATACTTCTTGACCAGGGGCAGGACCCGTTCCAGCCGTTCGTCCTCGCCGGTGACCGAGTTGACGAGGGCCTTGCCCTGGTAGACGGCCAAACCGGCTTCGAGCGCCTCGACGATCGAGGAGTCGATCGACAGGGGCAGGTCGGTCAGGGACTGGACCAGCTGGATCGTCCGGGCGAGGATCGCCGGCTCGTCGGCCAGCGGGATGCCGGCGTTGACGTCGAGCATGTGCGCCCCGGCCTGGACCTGGGCCAGGACATCGCGCTCGACCCGGCTGAAGTCGCCCTGCTTCATCTCCTCGGCCAGGAGCTTCCGGCCGGTTGGATTGATCCGCTCGCCGATGATCACGAACGGGTTGTCCTGCCCGATCACGACCGTGCGGGTTGCCGAGCTGATCACGGTGCGGGTCATGCGGGTGGCTCCTCGATCCGCTCGCCGCCCGCCGCGACCAGGCGGGCGAGGACCTCGCGGGTGTACTCGTGCTCGAGCCGGGCCGCTTCGGCGTTCACCTCGGCATCGAGATCATCGCCGCACGATCGCTGGGTCTTGCGCCACTCGGCGATGTATGGGTCCATTTCGCGCCGGCCGGCCTTGATGGCTGCCTTGTCGATTGCCACCTGGAAGCGCGGGTGGAGGACGACCTTCGAGGCACGCCGGGCGTCCTTGGCCACGACCTGGGCCGGGATGTCCCGCCACCAGATGATCGTCATGGCGGCCATCAGGCGGCCGTCAGGGCGAGCGGGGTTTCGGCGAGCGGGGTCGGGGCGGGCGCGGTCCGGGCGGCCAGGGCCTCGAGCGTTTCGGCGAGCTCGCCCAGGCCCGTCGAGCGCTGCTCGAAGGCCAGGCCGAGACGGGCGGCCGCCCGCCGGGCGGTTTCCAGCAGGGCCGGATCGGCGACCTGGGCAAGGTAGATGAGGCGCCGGTAATTGCCGAAGTAGAGCGGCAACAGTTCTGGGTGGCGGTCGATTCCCAGGCCCCGGATCACCAGGCGATCGAAATTGCGGGCCAGGAAGTCGGTCAGGAAGAAGGTGGCCGGATCGTCGTCGGTGATCTGGGCAAAGGCGGCCCGGCCGGCGTAGAACTCGTAGCAGTGGGCGCCGGCCAGGCGTTCGACGCCCTCTTCCTCGAGGACCCGATCGAGCAGACCGCCCGTGCCGCAGTCGGCGGAGCCGACGAAGATCGTGGCGTAGCGTGGCCGGGCGGCCCGGATCTTGCGCCGGACCGCGGCCGGGATCCCAGCGGGCCGGTTGTGCAGGGTCGCCGGCAGGCAGGTCAGGTCGACGTGCTCGAAACCGGGCCGGCGGGTCAGTTCGACCAGCTCGCGGGCGAGGGCGCCACAGCCGATGACGAGGACCCGCGGCGCCGTGTCGGCTGGCGAGCCGGTCGGCTCAGGCGACGCTGGCACGACGCTTGTCGATCAGGGATCGGGCCATCTCGGCGGCGACACCGGCATCTCGGCAATAGGCGTCGGCGCCCACCGCGATGCCGAACTCCTCGTTGAGCGGGGCGCCCCCGACGAGGACGATGTAGTCGTCCCGGATGCCCCGGGCCTTCATCGTGTCGATCACGACCTTCATGTAGGGCATGGTCGTGGTCAGCAGCGCCGACATCCCGAGGATGTCCGGGTGATGCAGCTCCAGGGCGGCCAGGAACTTGTCGGCGTCGGTGTTGATCCCGAGGTCGAAGACTTCGAAACCGGCCCCCTCGAGCATCATCCCGACGAGGTTCTTGCCGATGTCGTGGATATCGCCCTTGACCGTCCCGATCACGACCTTGCCGACCGGCTGGGCGCCGGTCTCGGCGAGGAGCGGCCGAAGGATCGCCATGCCGGCCTTCATGGCGTTGGCGGCGAGGAGCACCTCAGGCACGAACAGGATGCCGTCGCGGAAGTCGATCCCGACGATCTTCATCCCGGCCACGAGGGCATCGTCGAGCACCCGGGAGGCGGTCCAGCCGCGCCCCAGCAGGAGGTTGGTGCCCTCCACGATCTCGGCCGCCATCCCGTCGTAGAGGTCGTTGTGCATCTGCTCGGTGAGTTCGTCGTCGGTCAGGCCGGCGAGATCGACCTCAGCGTATTCATCCTGGGTCATTCCGGACCGGGCCTCCTTGGGCACGACCGATCTGATGGTTCCACAATGCGGAACGATGCCGTATCATGGAACGAAGGTCAGCAGCGTAGCGGATGGGACGGCCTGATGTCCATAGCCCGTGCTCCCGGCCGGCGCGAAAGCCGGGTCCAGTCGATCGAGCGTGCATTCGCGGTCCTGTCTGCGCTCGCCGACGGGCCGGTCGGTGTGACCGAAGTCGCCGAGCACGTTGAACTGCCCAAGAGTACCGTCGCCCGCCTCCTTGCGTCCCTCGTGCGCGAGGGCGCCGTCGAGCAGGAGCCGGGTGGGACGCGTTACCGGGTCGGCTCTCGTATCGTGACCCTCGCCGCGACCGTGCTGCCGACCAGGAGCATGGTCGTCCTGGCCCGGCCCGAGCTCGAGGCGCTGGCCCTCTCGATCGGCGAGGCGGCCGGACTGGCCGTGCCCGAGGGCTTCAGGGTGCACTACGTCGACCAGGTCGACACCTCTAATCCAGTGTCGGTCCGGGATTGGACGGGGACCCGGGTTCCGATGCACGCCGTCCCGTCCGGCCTGGTCCTGCTCGCCTACGTCCCCCCGGCCGCCCTCGAGCGGTTCCTGGCCCGGCCGATCGAGGTCTTCACCCCGGCCACCGTGACCGATCCGGAAGTCCTCCGCGAGCGCCTCCGCCAGGTGCTCCACGATGGCTACGCGTGGGTCTTTGGGGAATTCTCGGTCGGGATCAACTCGGTCGCGGCAGGCATCTCGAATGCGGACGGCGAAGTGGTGGCCGCGCTCCACCTGCACGGCCCGTCGTATCGCTTCCCGGTCGCCGGAACGGAGGCCCGGATCGGCGCGCAGGTCGTTGCTGCGGCGGCCCGCATCTCGGCCCGGATCCGGCGCCCATGAGCCGACCATCGGCTGGAACACGCCCGCCCGGCCGCGGGCCAGGTTCCGAGCCCCGGCGACCCGCTGGCCCATTGGTGCTCCAGGAGCGACAAACGAGCCACGTTCGACCCTGGCCGGACTCGTTGAACCCGGGATCAACGATCTCGACCAGGAGCGTATCCCGGGCCAAGCGTGGGCCGGGATGAACCGTTCGCTCGGGATCCCCGCGCCGGACGTGGACCACGGCCCACGGCCTCGATTCGTGCCCTTTGTCGCTCTGGGTGCACGCTCCGCCATCAGGCGGGTGCCGGCCCCGAGGCGATTGCACCCGGCTGGCCCCTGGTGTGCTCCCAGGTGATGGCACCTGGCGTCTGGGGCGCAATCCCCGGAACGCGGACTCCGAGTCGGGGCGGCTTCGGCTATAAGGGATGCTCGGGATGGCGGGGCTGAGGGCGGCAAGGGGAGCGGCGTGGGCAGCGACGTAGGCAACGACGTAGGCAACCTGTACATCGACGGCGCCTGGACGAAGGGTGCGACTGGCGCGACGAGCCCGGTCATCAACCCGTTTGACCAGAGCCTGATCGTCGAGGTGGATGTCGCCGACGACGTCGATGTCGAGCGAGCGATCCGGGCCGCCCGGCGGGCCTTCGATGCGGGCGACTGGCCGGCCACCAGTGCGACCGAACGAGGCGCCCTGCTGAACCGGGTCGCCGACCTGCTCCAGCGAGACAGGGAAGAAATTGCCCGGACCGAGACGCTCAACACCGGCAAGGCGATCCGCGAGGGCCGCTACGACGTGGACGACGTGACCAGCGTCTTTCGCTACTACGCCGGCCTGGCCGACAAGGACGCCGGGCGGGTGGTGGCCACGGGCTCGCGGACGGCCGTCAGTCGGATCGTGTACGAGCCGGTTGGCGTGTGCGCCCTCATCTCGCCCTGGAACTATCCAATGCTGCAGGCCTCCTGGAAGATCGCCCCGGCGCTGGCGGCCGGCAACACGTTCGTGCTCAAACCGGCCCAGGTCACGCCGCTCACGGCGATCCACCTATTCCGGATCCTGGCCGAGGCCGGCCTGCCCCCGGGGGTCGGCAACCTGCTCCTCGGCCCGGGTGAGCGGATCGGGGCGAGCCTCGCCGCGAGCCATGACATCGACCTTGTCTCGTTCACCGGTGGAGGCGTCGCCGGACGCTCGATCATGCGGGCGGCGGCCGGCAACGTGAAGAAGGTGGCCCTCGAGCTCGGCGGCAAGAGCCCCAACATCGTGTTTGCCGATGCCGACTTCGAGACGGCCGTGGACTACGCCCTGACGGCTGCCTTCCTGCATTCCGGCCAGGTCTGCTCGGCCGGCTGCCGGGCGATCGTGGAAGACTCGATCTACGACGCGTTCGTCGGTGAAGTTGCCCGTCGAACCGAGTTGATCCGCCTGGGCAGCGGCCTCGCCGAGGGCACGGAAACGGGCCCGCTCATCTCCGCCGAGCACCTGGCCAAGGTCGAGGGCTACGTCCGGATCGGACAGGCCGAGGGCGCCCGGCTCGTCGCCGGCGGGGCCCGTCCAAGCGAGCCGGAGCTGGCCAATGGTTTCTTCTTCCGCCCGACGGTCTTCGCCGACTGCCGGCGCGAGATGCGGATCGTGCAGGAAGAGATCTTCGGCCCGGTCCTCACGGTCGAGCGGTTCACGACGGAGGCCGAGGCGATCAAGCTGGGCAACGACACGATCTATGGCCTGGCCGGGGCGGTCTGGACGGGCGACCCGCGGCGAGGCCAGCGGGTGGCTGCCCAACTTCGCCATGGAACGATCTGGATCAACGACTATCATCCGTATCTTCCCCAGGCGGAGTGGGGCGGCTTCAAGCAGTCGGGCATCGGCCGGGAGCTCGGCCAGGCCGGTCTCGACGAGTATCGAGAGGCGAAGCACATCTACCAGAACATCGCGCCCCAGGCCTCGCACTGGTTCGGAGAGTGACCATGACCGGGACCAGCATCGTGCCGTCGGTTGCATCTCCCGGCTCGGCCGAGCCCACGATCTCGGTCAAAGGCTTGTGGAAGATCTTCGGCCCGGCCGAGCACAAGATCGTCGGCACGCCGGACGCTCTCCTGCCGACCGAGGAGCTCCAGGAGAAGACGGGCACGACCGTGGCCGTCCGGGATGTCTCCTTCGACGTGGCCCACGGCGAGGTCTTCG
>JBBRIM010000039.1:0-16570 GCA_038221095.1 Candidatus Limnocylindrales bacterium | reverse complement strand
ATCGCGGACGACCTTGCTGGCGATGCTGCCGAGCCGCTGGCCGGCCGTTCGCGACGAAGCCCGCCGGCTGCTCGATCAACTCGAGCGAACGGAGTTGCGCGACTCGGACCTGGCCGACACCCGGGCAACCCTGGCCGGTCTCGTGCTCGGTGGCCTCCAGGCGTCCGAGCGACAGCTCGTGGCCGAACTCGTGGCGCCTGTTCTCACCCCGAACTCGTCGTACAGCGATTCGCTGACGACCGAGGTCCGCCAGCAGGCTGCCTCAGCGGTCCCTTTCGTCCAGGTGGCGCTCAGCCAGGGCCAGACGATCGTACGCAAGGGCGACCCGATTGGACCGGTCGAAATGGAGAAGATCCAGGCGTTTGGGCTCACCGATGCCCGGCTGGACTTCGCCCGGCTGGCCGGTTGGGCGCTCCTGGCGATCCTGATCGTGGGCCTGGTCCTGGCCTGGATCTGGCGCTTCCGGCCGACCCTCTGGCATCGGACCAACGTGCTCCTGTTGATCGGCCTGCTGCTCGTTTTCACGACGCTCGCCCTGAAGCTGACCGCCGGGCGTTCGGTCCTCGCGTTCTTCGTCCCGACCGCGGCGGCCGGCATCCTGATCGCGATCCTGCTCGACGCCAGTGCCGCGGTGACCCTCACCGCCGTCATCGCGGTGATTGGCGGCGCGGTCAACGGCAACTCGCTCGAGATGACCGCCTACATCTTCCTCGGAGGCCTGGCCGGAATCGTGGCCGTCCGACGGGGTGACCGGCTCAACGCATTCGTCCAGGCAGCAGTGGCGATCTTCGTCGTCAACGCCCTCGTCATATCGACCTTCTCGTTGCTCGGCCAGCGCGATATCACCGGCGTGCTCCAGCTGTACGGTGCCTCGGCGGCATCGGCCGGCGGGTCGGCGATCGCGGCCGTGGGCAGCTTCGCGGTGATCGGCAACCTGTTCGGGATCCTGACGGTCTTCCAGCTGCTCGAGCTGGCCAACCCGTCCCAGTCGCTGCTGCGCCGGCTGCTGATCGAGACGCCGGGCACGTACCACCACTCGATCATGGTCGGCAACCTGGCGGAGCGGGCCGCCGAGGCAATCGGCGCCGACCCCCTGATCACTCGCGTCGCGGCCTATTACCACGACGTTGGCAAGCTGGCCAGCCCAACCGCATTCATCGAGAACCAGGCCAGCGGCGACAACGTCCACGACGAGCTCGAGCCGGAGGTTTCGGCCACGATCCTGAAGCAGCATGTGGGTGACGGCATCGAGATCGCCTATCGAGCCCACCTGCCCAAACCGCTGATCGCCTTCATCCCGCAGCACCACGGGACCGCCACGCTCAGCTACTTCTACGCCAAGGCCCGCGAGGAAGCGGCCGGTCCGTATGGCGGGCTGGCCACGGCCGAGGGCGAGAAGGCCGCCAACGCGGTTGATCAGCGCGTCTACCGCCACAACGGACCCAAGCCCCAGACCCGCGAGGCGGCCCTGCTGATGCTCGCCGACGGGGTCGAGGCCTCGGTCCGTTCGCTCTCGTCGCGCGACGAGCCGGCGATCCGGGCGATGGTCATGCGGATCATCGATGAGCGCCTCAAGGACGGGCAGTTCGACGAGTGCGACCTGACCCTGCGCGACATCGAGCGGATTCGCGAGGCATTCGTGGCCCAGCTCCTGGGGATGTACCACCAGCGGATTGCCTATCCCCAGTCGAAGATTGTCGAGCTCGAGTCGCGGCGCATCGCGGCCGGCGGTGGTGGCGGTGGCGGTGGCGGTGGCGGGTCCACGGGGAGTGGCGGTTCGGCGGGGAGTGGCGGCTCGAGCGACGACCGGGCATAGGCCCGGCGCCTGACCATGGCCTTCATCTACCTCCGACCGTGGCGGGTCGATCTGACGGCTCGGCCTGGCGTCCCGCGGCTCGTCGCGCTGGCGGCCCTCGCGCGGACGATCGTGTCGGCGCTCGAGGCTGCCGGGGCCCCGAGTCCAGCCTCGATCGGGTTGATCCTGGCCGATGACGCGGAGCTTGCCGGGCTGAACGCGACCCACATGGGTAAGCACGGACCGACCGACGTGCTGTCGTTCCCGCTCCTGCCGACAGATTCGTTCCCGACCCACACCGGCGGCCCGAAGCGCGCCGTTACTGTTGCCGCCGGGGCGAGGACCAGCGCGGGCGCGGCAGGCGCGGCGGGCGCGGCAGGATTCGCGCTGCCGCCGGGGCGTCGGCTCCACCTGGGCGACATCGTCGTTTCGGTGGAGCGGGCGATCGATCAGGCCGAGGCCGGCCGGGGCGGCCAGACGGGCGATGTCCGCTGGTCGGCGGCCGATGAATTGCGCCTGTTGGTGACCCACGGCACGCTCCACGTCTGCGGCTGGGACCACGCCGATTCAGCCGATGAGACCGCGATGCGCGCGCTCGAGCAGCGCCTCCTGGCGAGGGGCTGACGCCCGATCAGCCCCTGGGTTCCAGGTGGCGGGTGAACAGGACCCGATCCTCGCCGGGGTATTCGTAATCGGGGAAGGCGGTGACGCCGAAGATCTCGCGCGTCCCCGGCGCATCGACGATCCGGAAGCCCATCGCCCGGTGAAACGCGATTGAGTGGCGATTGCCCGCCCAGGTGATCGCCTTCACCGTGCGAGCCCCGCGCTCAGCCACGTCCGCGAAGAACGCCTCGTACATCGTCCGGGCCACGGCTCGCTTCCGAAGAGCCGGATCCGTGGCGACCATGTGGATGTAGGCCTGCCCTGGGTGATCCGGGCTGACGAAGCCGACGAGGAAGCCGGCGATCTCGCCGTCCGCTGTCTGGGCGATCCAGGACGTCCCGGTGAAGTGCTGGAGCCACAGCCGCGGGAGCAGATCGTGCAGGCGGCGACCGCCCCACCACTCATCGACAACCGACACGAGCTGCGGGTGGTCGGCCTCGACCGGTCGACGCAAGCGCAGCTCGATCCGGGCGCTCTTCGAGTCGGCGGCGGTCGAGTCGGTCATGACGACCATTGTCGTCCTCGCGGCTGACCTGCGGCGGTTGGTTCCAACCGAGGCGGTCTGGAGGGCGCCCCGTTTCGGACAAACGCCGCTGTGAGCGGCGTTATGGCGGGCGCCGGCCCGATCGGGACTGCGTTTGGGACCTCGGACCCGCCTGTTCGTGCTTGATCGTGCTCGCGGTCCAATCCGGAATGGCCGATGTCGCCCGACTTCGGGCTAACTTCCGACCATACGGCCGCCCAGGGCGGCACTTGTCCGAAACCGTGTCCGGTAAGCGCCCGAGCCCGCGCACGGCCCGAGCCCGCGCACGGCCCGAGCCCGCCCACGCACCGCCGCCCGAGCCCGAGCCCGCGCACCGCCAACTGGGCCAAGCGCTCGGACTCCCCGACGCTGATACCATCCGGACAGGGCCAGCCGAAGACGGTTTTGGGCCCGTTCAGCGTGCACGCGTCGAGACGTAGGCACGCAATTCAGCGTGTGCGGCGCAGGTACGGAGCAGCGTGAAGATCCTCGTCGGCCTGGGTAACCCGGGCAGCCAGTACGCAAGGACCCGCCACAACGCCGGCTGGATGGTGCTCGACAAGATCGCCGATCGAGCGGGCTGGTCCGGCCGTGGGCGCAGCCGGGACGCGAGCACCGTGGTCCAGGGCCGCTTCCGCGGCCTGGATCTCGTGCTGGTCAAGCCGCTGACGTTCATGAACGAGTCGGGCCTGGCCGTCCGCAAGGTCCTCGCCCGTGAGCATGCGCCGCTCGTTGACCTGCTGGTCGTGGCCGACGATTTCGCGCTGCCGTTCGGCAAGTTGCGCTTCCGTGAAGGAGGCAGCGCGGGCGGTCACAACGGCCTCCGCTCGATCATCGACGAGCTCTCGAACGAGGGCTTCAGCCGGCTCCGCGTCGGGATCGGCGACCCGGAACACGGCGCCCTCGACCACGTGCTCTCCGCCTTCAGCCCGGCCGAGCTCGCCCGAATGGATGAGCTTCTCGAGGCGGCGGCCGACGGCGTCGAGGCGTGGGCCCGGGACGGCACATCGAAGGCGGCCAACCGCTACAACAGCTTCCTGCTTCGTCCCGCCGATACCGAGCGCCAGGCTGCAGCCGGCGAGGTCGACGGGCCGCCCGGCCCGGATGGCGTGCGTCGCACGAAGACGGGCTGGCGCAAGCCTCGCCCGGCCGACAAGACCGGCGACTCCGAGGAATGAACGAGCGCCCGCCCTTCCGGGGCAAGCGCGGCGCCGAGCGGCGGCTGGTCGAACGGATCACGACCGAGTACGGCCAGCGCCAGGCGAAGACCGACGCGACGGCGGTCGACTTCGACCTGTCGGCCGTCGACGCCGAGGTGGACGATGCGCGCCGGCTCGAGGCGGCCGATGCAGCCCGGGCCAGGACCGCGGCAGCAGCAGCGGCACAGGCGAAGGCCAGCCCAGCCCGCCCGGCCCGGCGGGTGCCCGACCTGTCGGTCCTGCCGCCGCTCCTCGTTGCCAGTGGCTCGTTCGGATCACTCCGCGAGCGGATCGGCGAGCCAACCGCGTCACTGCCACCCAGCGGCCGGCATGCCAGCCTGACCACGATCCCGCACGGGGCGAAGAGCTTCCTCGGCGCGGCCCTGGCCGCAACCGGCGAGCGCCTGCTTTGGATCGCCCGCGATTCCGAGATCGGCGACCGGCTGGCCGAGGAACTCGGTGCGTGGCTCGGCGACCCCGCTGCGGTGGTCGTCCTCGAGCCCCGGACTGCTCTGGCCTACGAGCGTAGCGAGCTCGTTGCCGACGAGACGGCAGCGCGGGTGGCGGCCCTGGCGGCCTGGCGGAGCGGCCACGCCCGGGTGATGGTCGCGAGCGTCCAGGCGCTCCTCCAGCACACCGTCAACCCGGCCGACCTGCCCGAACAGCCGCGCCGCCTCGTGCCCGGCGATCGGCTCGTCCTCGACCGGTTCCTGCTCGACCTGCTCGGCCTGGGTTACCAGCCGGTGATCGAGGTGGCGGGTCGGGGCGAGTTCGCCCGGCGAGGCGGGATCATCGATGTCTTCCCGCCCGGGTCGAGCCTGCCGGTCCGGATCGAGCTCTTCGGCGACGAGATTGACTCGCTCCGGAGCTTCGATCCAACCGACCAGCGCACGACGGCCAGGGTCGGCTCGATCGACCTGCTGCCGGCCACCGAGTTCCTCGTCCCTGCCGATGGACCTGAGGCGATCCGGACCGGCCTCGGCAAGGCCGCCGCCCGCCTGCCAGAGCGGCTCCAGGCTGACCTCCTCCGGTTCGAGGGGACTCGGGCCGCGGGCGCGGCTGGACACGCCGGCCAGGCGACCGGCCGGGCGCTGGCTGCCGGTGACGCCGCCGAGATCTGGGCCGGGATCATCTGTCCGTCGACCGGTCTTGACCACGTCCTGCCCGAGACCCTGGTCATCCTCGATGAGCCGGGCGACCTGGCCGAGGCAGCCCAGTTCCTGTGGCGCCAGGCCGACGAGCGTCGGACCGAGCTGGTTGGGGCAGGGGAGCTGCCCAAGGACTGGCCCGTCACGTACCTCGGTCCGCGCGATTGGAAGGGTCGCCTGGTCCGGTCACGCACCCTCGAGCTGACCTGGGAATCCGAGGCGAGCGAGGCGGCCGGCACGTCGATGGCGGCCAGGGGCCTCTCGTCGGGCGACCTGTTCGGCTGGCGCGAACCCGTCGTCCCGGCCGCCCGGACCGGCCGGCTGGCCGAGGCGCTCGATGCCTGGAGCGGCGAGAACGCCCGGATCATCCTGGCCTCGGACCAGGCCCCTCGCCTGGCCGAGTTGCTGGCCGAGGCCGGCCGGCCGGTCGGGGTGACCAGCCGGCTGACGGCCCCGCCGCCGGTCGGTGCGATCGCCCTGATCGAGCGCAGCCTCAACGGCGGTTTCAGCGGCGGGCCGGACGGCCTGGTCGTGATCACCGACCGCGAACTGTTCGGCTCGGTCCGCGTCCGCCGCCCGAAGGCCCTCCGGCGGGTCGTGCCGCGGGACATCCTCGAGCGGTTGTCTCCGGGTGACCTGGTCGTCCATATCGACCACGGGATCGCCCGCTATGAACAGATGCTCCGGCGCGGCGGTTCGGGCGAGGAGCGCGACTACCTCGAGCTGAGCTTCGCCGGCGGCGACCGGATCTACGTGCCGGTCGAGCAGATCGCCCGGGTCAGCCGCTACTCCGGCGGCGAACACCCCAGCCTGAGCAAGCTCGGTGGAACGGACTGGCTGCGCGCGAAGCAGCGAGTCAAGAAGGCCGTCGATGACCTGGCCGAGGAGTTGCTCGAGTTGTACGCGACCCGGGCCGGCGCCGAGGGCCATGCATTCCCGATCGACACGCCCTGGCAGGGCGAGATGGAGGCGAGCTTCCCCTACGAGGAGACCGTCGACCAGCTCCGGGCGATCGCCGAGACGAAGGCCGACATGGAGTCGCGCCGGCCGATGGACCGCCTCGTCGTGGGCGATGTTGGCTACGGCAAGACCGAAGTCGCGATCCGGGCCGCGTTCAAGGCCATCCAGGACGGCCGCCAGGTTGCCGTCCTCGTGCCGACCACCGTGCTTGCCTCACAGCACGACACCACCTTCTCGCAGCGCTTCGCCGCGTTCCCGCTGACGGTCCGGCTGCTCAGCCGGTACGTCCCCACCCGGGAGCAGGAGGCTACGATCGCCGGCCTCGCCAACGGCTCGGTGGACCTCGTGATCGGCACCCATCGGCTGCTCTCGCGGGATGTCCATTTCCGGGACCTGGGCCTTGTCGTGGTCGACGAGGAACAGCGCTTCGGTGTTGCCGCCAAGGAGCGCCTGAAGCGCCTGCGGCGCGAGGTGGACGTCCTGACCCTGTCGGCCACCCCGATCCCGCGGACGCTCAACCTGGCCCTGGCCGGGGTGCGCGACCTGAGCGTGATCGAGACGCCCCCGGAGGATCGCCTGCCGATCCAGACCCGGGTCGCCGAGGCCACGGCGGGGCTGGTCCGCGACGCGATCGAACGGGAGCTGGACCGGGGCGGCCAGGTCTTCTACGTCCACAACCGGGTCGAGACGATCGAGGCGCAGGCCCAGCAGCTTCGCCAGATGCTGCCCGATGCCCGGATCGTGGTCGGCCACGGCCAGATGCCCGAAGGCAGCCTCGAGCAGGTGATGATCACCTTTGCGGGTGGGGCCGCCGACGTCCTCGTGTGCACCACGATCATCGAGTCGGGCCTCGATATTCCGAACGCCAACACGATCATCATCGACCGGGCCGACACGCTTGGCCTGGCCCAGCTCTACCAGCTCCGCGGGCGGGTGGGACGCTCCAGCCGGCGCGCCTTTGCATACCTCCTTTACCGGCGCCGGGAGCGCCTCTCGGACGAGGCGCGCAAGCGGCTGCAGGCCATCTTCAACGCCTCGGAGCTGGGCGCCGGCTTCCAGATCGCCCTGTCCGACCTGGAGATTCGCGGCGCCGGCAACATCCTGGGCGGCGAGCAGTCGGGCCACATGGCCGCGGTCGGTTTCGACCTGTACAGCCGGTTGCTGGCCGACGCCGTGGAGGAGGTCAAGGCCCGGCGCGAGCTGCGCGAGCCCAGCCTGCCGCCGACCCAGGCGGTCCTCGACCTGCCGATCGAGGCCCACCTGCCCGATGACTACGTGCCCGACCAGGCCCAGAAGCTCGAACTCTACCGACGCCTGGCCCGGGCGCGCAACAGCGATGACCTGGCCGCCTTCCGGCAGGAGGCCGCCGATCGCTTTGGGCCGCTGCCGCCCCCGGTCGTGCGCCTGGTCGAGGTGGCCGAGCTGCGGCTCGCTGCAGAGGGGGCCGGGATCGCCTCGATCTCGCGCGAGGATGGCCTCCTGGTCGTCCGCTTCGGCGCGCTCAGCCGGGCGACTGCGATGCGCCTGCTCGGCCCGGCCGGGGGAGGGCAGCGTGCGGCCGGCCTCGGCCTGCCGGGCGTCCGTCCCGGCGACGTCACGTTCGCCAGCAACCAGGTTCGGATCCGTCTGCCGCGCGACCCCGGCCAGGCCTGGGGGCTGACCCGGGCGGTGGTCGCCCGGTTGTCCGCCCCGGATCCCGTCGGCGTCGATGGCTGACGGGCCGCCGGCGAGCGAGGTCGGCGGTCTCTTCTCGGCAGGACGGCGGAGCCTGTCGTTCGGCCTTGTCCTGACCGTCACCCTCGTGGCGTTCGAGTCGCTGGCGGTGGCCACAGCCATGCCGATCGTGGCCGGCGAACTCGGCGGGATCGAGTTGTACGGCTGGGTGTTCAGCGCGTTCTTCCTGGGCGACCTGGTCGGGATCGTCCTCCTGGGCGGGCTGATCGATCGAGGCGGCCTGGTCTGGCCGTTGACGATCGGCCTGGTCCTGTTCGCCGTCGGCCTGTTGATCGGTGGGCTGGCCCCCTCGATGCCGATCCTCGTCGGGGCTCGGCTGATGCAGGGAATCGGTGCGGGCGGGATCGCTCCGGTCGCGTACGTTGCAATCGCCCGGGACCTGCCCGTGGCGCTCCGGCCGCGCATGTTCGCGGTCCTGTCGACGGCCTGGGTCGTGCCCGGGATCATCGGTCCGGCCGTCAGCGGGTTCATCGCCGAACAGGCCAGCTGGAGGATCGTCTTCCTCGGGTTGCTGCCCCTCGTCGTGGTCGCCGGCGTGCTGACTCTGCCGGCGATCGCCCGGGTGCCCCAACTCGACGCCATCGGAACCGCCGCCGGGGGGACCGCCCCTGAACCGCTCGACTCGACCGGGTCGCGCGCCGGCAGCCTCGCCAGGCAGCGCCTGCCGATGGCCCTCCTCCTGGCGGGCGGCGCAGGATTGTTCATGCTTGGCCTGACCAGCGCGACCCTCCTGCCCGGCCTGGCCCTGGCCGGGCTGGGGCTGGCCATCGGCCTGCTGGCGTTCCGCGCCCTCACCCCGTCCGGGACGCTCTCGGCTCGCCCGGGCCTGCCCGCGGCCGTACTGGTCCGGGGGTTGCTCACCTTCGCCTTCTTCAGCGCCGATGCCTATGTGCCCCTCGCCCTGATCGGCTGGCGTGGGATCAGCGCGGCCACGGCCGGGATTGCCTTGACCGCGGCCACCCTGACCTGGACGGCCGGCGCCTGGATCCAGGCCCGCTACATCGGCCGCCTCGGCCCGCGCCGGCTGGTCGCGGCCGGGCTGGTCCTGCTCCTGGTCGGGATCGCCGTCCTGGCCCTCGTCCTCCTGCCGGACGTGCCGGTCGCGGTGGCCACCCTGGCCTGGTCGATTGCCGGCCTGGGGATGGGCCTGGCCTACGCTTCGCTCTCCCTGATCGTGCTGGCCGAGGCGCCGATTGCCGAACAGGGCGCGGCGACGGCCGGCCTCCAGCTGAGCGATGTCCTGGGCACCGCCCTGGGGACCGGTGTGGCCGGTGCCCTGATCGCGATCGCGGGCCGGGTCGGTGCCGCGGGCTGGGTGGGCCTGGCCCTGGCCTTCGCGGCCGGAGCCCTGGTCGGGCTGGCGGCCCTCCTCGCGGCCCACCGGCTGGGCGGTCAACGGACGCCGGCTCGCGTCGGTGCGGCGGCGCGTTAGACTGCGAACATCGACGGGCGCCCCGCCGAACTGCTCATCGGGAGGCCCCAAGCCGAATGTCCGCCGAGGAACTCCGCGCGAAGATTCGCGAGATCCCCGACTTCCCCAAACCCGGCATCCTCTTCTATGACATCACGACCCTCCTGAAGGATCCGGTTGCCTACCGCGAGTCGATCGACCTGATGCTTGCCCCGTGGCAGGGTGTGCCGGTCGACGTGGTCGTGGGCATGGAGTCGCGCGGGTTCATCTTCAGCGCACCGATGGCCTACCTGCTCAAGGCGGGCCTGGTGCCCGTTCGCAAGCTCGGCAAGCTGCCGGCCGAGACGATCACCGTCGAATACGCCCTCGAATACGGCTCGAACACCCTCGAGATCCATCGCGATGCGATCCAGCCCGGCCAGCGTGTCCTGGTCGTGGACGACCTGCTCGCCACGGGGGGCACCGTCCGGGGCACCATCGACCTGGTCGAACGACTGCAGGGCGAGGTTGTCGGCCTGGGTTTCCTCGTGGAGCTCGAGTTCCTCAAGGGACGCGACCGGCTCCAGGGCCTTCGGGTCGAGAGCGTCGTCCGCTACTGATCGGGCCACGTTGAGCGACTCGACCAACCCCGATTCGCCGGCCCGGGAAGACCTTCCGGCCGTCGCTCCTGCGAGCCCGGCGAGCGGTACGGTCGCGCCGGCCCCTCCTGCGGCGGTGCTGGCCGCTCCCGCCGGAGGTCCCGAGGTGGACCTTGGCCGGCGGCGCTTCTTCCGCCAGTTCGCGGTCGACGTGATCCACACCGCCGCCACCGCTGCCGGGGCCGCCGGCGCCCTGCAGCGAGCCGCCAGCGACGCCGCCGGCGCCCTGCTCAACCCAGAGTCGGCCTTCGGTCTCGGCGAAGCGGCCGCGACCGTCAATCCGATGGTCGCCGGCTCGGCGGCCCTGCCCGCCGCAGTGCCGGCTGGAGTCAGCCCGGCCGCCGCTGAATCGCGGGGCTTCCGGACGGCCTTCCGGATGGACGGCGGCCGGATCCTGTTCGTCGACCAGCGCAAGCTGCCCGGTGAACTGACCGAGTATTCGTGCGCCGATGGCGGCGAGGTTGCCGTTGCGATCAAGGCGATGGTCGTTCGGGGAGCACCGGCCCTCGGTCAGGCCGCCGCCTACGGCTTGGCCCTCACCGCCCAGCACGCGCGCGACCGGCCGCTCTCGGAGCGACGCGCCCTGCTCCGGGGTGCCGCGACAGCCCTCCGCCAGAGCCGTCCGACCGCCGTCAACATCGGTTGGGCCATTGACCGGATGGAGGCCCGGGTCGAGCGCCTGGGCGATCTCGGCGAGGACGGCGAAGTCGTGGCCGCCGCGCTTCAGGCCGAGGCCGACGCGATCTGCGCCGAGGCAACCCGGGACCACGGTGCCCTCGCCGATCACGGTCTATCCGTGCTCCCGGCCACGCCTGAGCGCGAACTCCGGCTGCTGACCCACTGCAACACGGGCCCGCTTGCGTGCGGCCAGTTCGGTACCGCCCTGGGCGTGGTCCAGGCCGCCTGGGCGGCAGACCGACGGCTGGAGGTCTTCATTGACGAGACCCGGCCCTACCTCCAGGGCGCTCGGCTGACGGCCTGGGAGCTCTTCCAGGCCGGCGTGCCCTTCACCCTGATTGCCGACGGAGCCGCCGGCTCGCTGCTGGCATCGGGCCGGGTGGACGCCGTGCTCGTCGGCGCCGACCGGATCGCCGCCAACGGCGACACGGCCAACAAGATCGGGACCTATCCACTGGCGGTTCTCGCCGCTCGCCACGGCGTGCCCTTCTACGTCTGCGCACCGCTCAGTTCGGTCGACCTGGCGACCGCCGACGGCTCGACGATTCCGATCGAGCTGCGTTCCGAGGACGAGATCTTCAACGTCGGCCCGACCCGGATTGCACCCCGCTTCGGCAAGGCCTGGAACCCGGCCTTCGACGTCACGCCGGCCGAGCTGATCAGCGGGATCGTGACCGAGGAGGGCGTCCTTCGGGCGCCGTTCGGGCCGGCCCTTGGGGCGGCAGTCGCGGCCAAGGCCGAGCACGATGGGGCTGCCCGCCTGGCCGCCCAGGCCGCGCCCGAACCCGAGGTCGTCGGCTGATGGCCAGCATCGTCGTGTCCCGGCGCGAGGCCGGCCTGAGCGTGCAGACAACGACCGACCGGGTGCTCCTGCGCGAGTTCCTCGAGCAGGATCGCCTGTTCGCGGCGTACGCGATCTGCGATCTCGACGACCGCGAGTTCAACCGGACTCGCTGGGGCGCCGCCTTCGAGGGTACTGACCTCGTCGCCGTTGCCCTCGAATACGCCGGGCTGTCACCTCAGCCGCTGTTCGTGATGGGCCGCAACGACGGCATCGGGGCAGCCCTGCGCGACCTGATCAAGCCGCGGGCCGCCTATGTCGCCGCCCTGCCCGCTGCGCTGCCAGCCGTCGAGACCGCCTACCGGGTGGATCCCGGGCCGCAGATGGTCCGGATGTGGGTGGACCGCTCGACCTTCCGGCCCTATCCGGCCGACACACGCCGGCTCCTGCCGGTCGAAGTGGGCGAGCTCAACCGTCTCTACCAGCTCGGCTTCGCATCGTGGCTGGGCTCGAGCTCGATCGCCAACGGCGTCTATTTCGGGGTGCGCGTGGGTGGTCGCCTGGTGGCGGCCGCGGGCACCCACGTGATCAGCCCGGCCGCCCGCCTCGCGGTCGTCGGCAACGTCCTCACCCAGGTCGAATACCGAGGCCGCGGGTACGCTACGGCGACCACCGGCGCGGTCACCGCCGAACTGCTCCGCTTCTGTGACCAGGTGGTCCTCAACGTGCGGGCCGACAACCCGCCCGCGTTGCAGGCGTACCGCCGGCTCGGCTTCCAGGAGCACGTCCGCTTCGAGGAACGACTCGTCCACCGGGCCGGCACACCGTGGCCCTACCTGCCCGGACCGCTCCGCCGCTTCCTGTCACCCCGCAAGGAGATTGAACGCTGATGACCGCCCCAACCACCAACCTGCCGGCCCACGACGTCGTCGACCTCGGGCTGGCCGACGAAGGCGTCCGCCGGATCGAGTGGGCGGCTCGCGAGATGCCGGTCCTGCGCCTGATCAGCGAACGCTTCGAACGCGAACGCCCGCTCGAAGGCCTGCGCATCGGGGCCTGCCTGCACGTCACCACCGAGACGGCCAACCTGATGCGCGCATTGAAGGCCGGTGGAGCGCAGGTGACCCTGGCGGCGTCCAACCCCCTGTCGACCAAGGACGACGTCGCGGCCGCCCTGGTCGCTGCCTACGGGATCAGCTGCTACGCCCGGCGGGGCGAGGACCGGGACACCTACTACGCTCACTTGAACGCGGTGGCCGACACCCATCCCCAGATCACGATGGACGATGGCTGCGACCTGGTCGGGCTCCTCCACGAGAACCGGCCCGATCAGCTTGCCGAGGTCCTGGCCGGGACCGAGGAGACGACGACCGGGGTGATCCGGCTCAAGGCGATGGCCGCCGATCACGCCCTGCGCTTCCCGGTCGTGGCCGTCAACGAGGCCCAGACCAAGCATCTCTTCGACAACCGCTATGGCACGGGCCAGTCGACCCTCGACGGGATCCTCCGGGCGACCAACATCCTGATCGCCGGACGCCACGTGGTGGTTGCCGGCTACGGCTGGGTGGGCAAGGGGATCTCGTCCCGGATGTCCGGGCACGGAGCCCACGTGGCCGTGATCGAGGTCGACCCGATCCGAGCGCTCGAGGCGCTGATGGACGGCTTCCAGGTCATGACCGTCGGCCAGGCCGCCGTGTGGGGCGAGCTGTTCATCACCGCCACGGGCAACGTCAACGTCTTCCGGGAGGAGCATTTCCGGGTGATGCGCGACGGCGCGATCATGGCCAACTCGGGCCATTTCGACGCCGAGCTGGATCTCGCGGCGCTGCGCCGGATCGCCGAGGGCGACGTGCTCGAGGTGCGCGAGAACGTCCAGGCATTCGTGCTCGGCGGCAAGCGCCTCAACCTGATCGCGGAGGGCCGCCTGGTCAATCTTGGCGCGGCTGAAGGGCACCCGGCGGCGGTGATGGACATGAGCTTCGCCAACCAGGCCCTGTCGGCCGAGTATGTCGCCCTCCACCACGCCGAGCTCAAGCCCGGGGTCTACGTCGTGCCGGAGGCGATCGATGCCGAGGTTGCCCGGCTCAAGCTGGCGGCCCTCGGGATCACCCTCGACCCGATGACCGCCGAGCAGCTGAAGTACATGGCCTCATGGCAGCACGGGACCTGATTCAGCGGGTTGCCACCAGGCCGTACGACAGGGGCAGGCGGGCCCGCTCCTCGGGGGCGATGTCGGCGTGGCCGCTCCACCAGTCGCGAGGCGACTCGACCAGGCGCTCGATCCGCAGGCCGGCCCCGGCGACAGCCGTGACGACCTCGCCCAGGGTCCACGCTCGCGAGAACTTCCAGTGCTGCTCGCCGTCGGGGATCGATAGCCGGTCGATGAAGCCCGGCGACCAGCCGCGCGAGGCTTCGGGACCGGCGAAATAGTCATAGTCGGTCAGCCGCCAGCGGCCGTCCTCGTCGCCGTCGACCAGCCACTCGAGCGGATGGCCCTCGAACAGCACCAACCGGCCGCCCGGGACGAGCAGGCGCCGGACCACGGTCGCCCATGCGACGAGGTCCTGCAACCACAGGAGTGACCCCCGGCCGGTGTAGACGAGGTCGGCCGTCCCATTGAGCTCCGCCGGAGTGTCGAGGACGTCGGCCTGGAACCAGCGGGCCGGTGCGCCGGTGGCAGCGGTCAGCCGTTCGGCCAGGTTGATCATCCGGCCGCTCAGGTCGACCCCAACGACTTCGGTCGCGCCGAGGCGCCAGAGCGAGAGTGTGTCGCGCCCACCGGCGCACTGTAGGTGGATCGCCCGCCGGCAGCCGTGCAGGTCGCCCAGGAGGGTCACCTCCTCCGGGAACAGGTTGCCCCCGCCGGCCTGGATCAGCTCGATCGCCCCGGCCAGCCAGCCCTCGTAGCGCTCGGCGGCCTCGTCCCAGGCCGCTCCCGTCGCCGCGTGCATTGCCCGGACGTCGGCGGCCTCGGTCGACGTCGCCGGACGGACGTCGGAGTCGTCTGATTCCATGCATCCGAGCCTAGCGTTTCCGCGACCGGTCGTGCGCCGCCGGGCTCCGGCCGGATGGGCTACCGTTGTGATTCCGGTGCGCGCCTGGTGCACCACGACCGGGAGGTGATCGCTCGTGATAGCCGTCCTCTGGGAGACGCCCGAGCTCACCGGCCTGCATCGCCTGCCGATGCATGCGGTACCCCACAACGATCGCCTGGACCTGGACGGGACGTGGCAGTTCGAGCTGTTGGGGCGGGCTGATGCGGAGCCCAGCGGGACCTGGCGCGAGATCACGGTGCCGGGCGCCTGGACGATGCAGGACACCTTCGACAAGCCCCACTACCCGAACGTCCAGATGCCGTTCCGAGGCTGGGCTCCGCACGTGCCCAAGGCGAACCCGACGGGCATCTACGAGCGGACCTTCGAGCTGCCGGCCGCCTGGTCCGGGCGCCGAATCGTCCTTCAGGTGGGTGCCGCTGAGAGCTTCCTGATCGTCCAGCTCAATGGTCGCGCGGTGGGGATGAGCAAGGACTCTCACCTCGCCGCCGAGTTCGACCTGACCGAGCATATCCAGGCTGGGATGAACACGATCCGGCTGCGTGTGATCAAGTGGTCCGACGCCACCTACATCGAGGACCAGGACCAGTGGTGGCACGGCGGGATCACCCGTTCGGTATTCCTGTACGCCACCGGTCGGGTTCACCTGGCCGAGATCCGGGCGATCGGCGGCCTGACCGACGACCTCTCGGTCGGGACGCTCGAGTTCCGGGCCGAAGTCGGCTTCGTCGGGGGCGATCCGGAGCCCGGCTGGACGGTCGAGGCGGTCGTCGGCGACCCGGCGGCGTCCCTCGCGACGGTCCGAGCTGAGGCTGCCTGCAGTGACCACGGCCCCGAGCGGGCGACCCTGGCCGAGCGCGAGGTCCAGGCCCGCCGTGCCTACGGCGGCGCGCTGACCCACGACGAGTCGACGGTCGTGGGGCCCACCATCGAGCGGCGTATCGCCCCACCGCTCGATGGCCTGGTCGACTGGCGGATCGAGATCGAGGACGTACGTCCCTGGTCGGCTGAGGTGCCCAGTCTCTATCCAGTCAGCGTCACCCTGCGTAACCCGGCCGGCGAGGTTGTTGAGCAGGCTGGCCTTCGGATCGGCTTCAAGCGCGTCGAGGTCCGGGGGCTCGAGCTGCTCCTCAACGGGCGGGCCGTCCTGCTCCACGGGGTCAACCGCCACGACTTCGACCAGTTCACCGGGCGGACGGTGACCCGGGCGTCGATGCGGGCCGATCTCGTCCAGATGAAGCAGTTCGGCTTCAACGCCGTGCGCACCTCGCACTACCCCAACGACCCGGCCTTCCTCGAGCTGTGCGATGAGCTCGGCCTGTACGTGATTGCCGAGGCCGATATCGAATCCCATGCGTTCTGGTCATCGCTGTGCAACGACCCGCGCTACCTCAACGCGTGGGTCTCGCGGGTTGCCCGGATGGCGATCCGGGATAAGAACCACGTCTCAGTGATCCTGTGGTCGCTCGGCAACGAGTCCGGTTACGGCAACAACCACGACGCGGCTGCCGGCTGGCTGCGCCGCTACGACCCCAGCCGACCGCTCCACTACGAAGGTGCGATCCGGTTCGACTGGGGTGCCGACCAGGCAGCAAGCGACATTACCTGCCCGATGTACCCGCCGATCGCCGGGATCGTGGCCCACGCCACGAACGGGACCCAGCGCCATCCGCTGATCATGTGCGAGTACTCCCACGCAATGGGCAACAGCAACGGGACGCTCGCCGAGTACTGGGACGCGATCGAGAGCACGCCGGGGCTGCAGGGCGGGTTCATCTGGGAGTGGTGGGACCACGGACTCGTCCAGAGGCTCCCCGATGGCACGACCCGCTGGGCGTACGGCGGCGACTTCGGCGATACCCCCAACGACGGCAACTTCTGCACCGATGGGCTGGTCTGGCCGGACCGGACCCCGAAGCCTGCGCTGTGGGAGCACCGGACCTTGGCGGCACCCGTCGGGATCGCGCTGGCCGACGGCGGTCTGCGA
>JBBRIM010000038.1:0-16656 GCA_038221095.1 Candidatus Limnocylindrales bacterium | reverse complement strand
CCACGGCGACGCGCTCGGCCTATGGCGGATCAATGGCGACGGGACGCTCACCCTCGCCAACAGCTACACGTATTCGACCTGGGGCACCCCGACGACCACGGTCGCCTCGGGCTTCAGCGACCTCAAGTTCCGGTTCCTCTATGTCGGCGCCTCCGACGTTCAATGGGACGACTTCTCAGGGCTCGGCCTCGCCTACATGCACGCCCGCCAATACAGCCCGATCATCGGCAGGTTCCTGCAGCCGGATCCAGCGGCGGCAGAGACGAACGCGTACGCGTATACCGGGGACAGCTCCGTGACGAGGATCGACCCGAGCGGCAACTATCCCCTATTCGGCTCCACGGACCTGAATCCAATCGAGCAGCGGACCTGTGACCAATATCCAGCTCGATGCCGCAACTGGAAATATGCAAGCGCTCTGGCGATCATCTGGAGTCGGCTGGATGGCGGAAACGCGGCCTATACAAACGCAATCCGCCATTGCATGTGGCAGTGCTTGCTCACCTACTGGCAGGGCAAGGATTGGGCGGAGTATTGGGCGTGGGCTCACGAGGCAGGGGCGCCTGTCTATCACCCTCTGGACACCACGGTGGATCTCCACAACAACTACGTTGGAAGACTCTTCGGCGAGCATCTAGGCGAGGTGGCGTACGCTGGCCCGGCCGTGATGGCACACCTCTTCTGCGTGAAGGCCTGGGAGCGAGGATGGCTGTGGTACGTAAGCCGCAATTTGCGATTACATTGGTCGGATGGCCGTCTAGTGAGCCCGTGAACTGACGCCCCTCGCGTCACAAGCAGTCGCTAAGAAGAGTCGAGGGCACGATGCAAAGATGGCCGACGTCTCGGTGAAGCAATGAAGAAGCTAACCTCGTGGGTCGTCGCCGCAATCGTTGTCATCACAGGCTGCAATGCCCTCTCGGAGCCGGCACACGAGCTCAACCTCGATGGGTCCTCGTGGTCCGTCGTATCCATAGACGGGGTCATCTCCTCAACGCCGCCACCGTCAATTACGTTCGATTCACCAGCGCGTGTTGATACCGGGTGTCGAACGATCTACGTGTCGTGGGATATGGATACGGATGGCTCAGCCCTTTCGTTTGAATCGCCTAACCCCTCCGTTGTTCAGTGCTCTGCGGAGCTCGCCGCGCAGGATGCAATGGTCGTCTCGTCCATCGCCGGGACCGGTTCATGGAGTGTGAACTCCCACGACGCAATAGTCCTGCACGGCGACCATGAGGTTCACCTAGAGCGGCGTGACCCCACAGGCGGCTAATGCGTGATCTCGAGTCCGGGACTAACGACGGTGACCTGGTTGGTAAGTTGTCGTGCCCGATCCACGAAGGCTATTAGCGATCCGATTGACTTAGTTCGTGCGGAGCCAGTGACGCTCAGTTCGTTTTCACACCGACCGGCGGCCGCCAGGCTCGACGTAGTCGTTAGTGATCCTGACGGTCACTCGTAATCTGTTGGTCCGACTCCTCTCGCCCCGACCAGAACACTTGTTCTCATTGTCTCTCCGAGCGCCGGGGTCGTTTCACGCACGAAATCGGCTCCAAGCGCGTTGCGGCGAGTTGACGCGAGCACCTCCCGAAGGCGCCATGACGAACCTCCAGCGCTGAATGTCCCGCCGCGCGCTGATTGGCAGGGGATGCGATGGGCAGCGGCAATATCGTGGATCTGTTCTAAGGTCCGATGCTCCCGATCCGGGCTTCGGGATCCCAATGGCCGTCGCGCACGCCGGAGTAGACCGGATCCAGAAAGAGCCATCACCGATACGGCCACGTCCTCGGGCGTCGCGTCAGAAAAATCGGGCTCGGCTCGCCAACGTTCGAAGCAGGCTCCGCGCCGTCTCGTGGCTGTACGTGCCGAAGGGGCGAGGGCCTGGAGCGCGTAGAACTCATCGTTGGACTCGGCCGGCCAATGGGGCAGCCGATACAGGCCGTAGCCAGCTCGCGCAGTGGATCCGTGTTCGGCGCGCCAGGTGAGTGCGCGTCGGCCGATGCCGGCCGTCGCCGCTTGTGCGCTCGTGAGTACCCATGCTGACTCGGCAAGTCCAAGCCATGGACACCCGCCGATCGCCCTGGTCTCGCCCGTGGTCTCAGAACGACTTGCCGAGTAGGGATGGCCGTGGCTACCGACGGAACCGGCCGAGGGTCCCGGGAGTCTCATCTAAGGAGGCTGTCGGCAAGATGACACCTAACGGACTCTCAGCGGGGCTATCCTTCACCGACACGGTCAACCGGCAAACGAACATCCACGATGGCGACCCGCTCGCTGTCGTGTTAGCCCACGTTGGTCGCGCCGGATGGGGAATCGGGGAGTTCGAGATGAACCGTCATCGACTCAAGGGTCTGCTGGGCGGCGGGCTGGCCGTCCTGCTTCTGACCATCACTCCGTCTTCGGTCGGCGCATGGACCCAAGAGGCGAACAAGTATCCGAGCTCCCCCCAAAGTTGTGACAACACCCCGACGAACGTCTGCGTCCGCTGGCCAAAAACGTCGAACAATCTCAGCGTCACTGTCCTCGTTCTCTTCGACACGTCGTTGAGCGGCGCCAATCTCGATCTCGCGGCGGACGGTAGGAACGTCGTCATCCCAGATTGGAATGGAATTGCGGCCAGAAATCCCCATTTGGCTTCCTGCTCCTGCCAAAACGAAGGGATCTTCGTCCAGCGTGTTGCCTTGGCGCCCGGAACCTACAGCAACTTCGGCGGAACGCAGACCAATGCAGTCCCGGCGTTGTTTACCTCCGGCGATATCAAGATGAGCACCCTAGTCACCTGGAACCATAGCCTCTCGTGTCCGGACGCTACCCATTGCGACGACAGAGCGGCGATGTCCCACGAGATGGGCCACGCCGAAGGACTAGGTCATACGGGGTTCACCCAATCCGTGATGGGCGGGCTCTTCTATAACCCCCAGACCAATGATCGACAGGGCATCGTCGCGATCTACGGGGCGTATCCATGAATGACCTCCGACGGCTTGGCTCGCTTCTCGTTCTGATGATCGTCGTCGCGATCGCCCTCGTCGCGCGCACCGCAGATCCTCGGTCCGCGCCCGGTTCGACAAGCCCGACCCCATCAGCGGTCGCCGAACAGTCCGCGTCCCCCGCATCAACCGTGGCCACGGTTGATCCCCCACCGACCGACTGTTTGGACATCAGCATCCATTCCGACCGGATGCCTCTTACCGTGGCCAATCTCGCGAGCGTTTCCACCCGGATTGTCGCAGGCACATTCAATGACTACGGGCCAGCTCAATGGAATTCCAGCGACGGGAAACGGCCGCCTGGTGCGTCGAGTCACACGCCGGACATGATCTATCGACCCGCAGTCATTGCGCCGGACCGCGTATTGACAGGGGCCCCGACAGAAGGCGACATCATCGCACGCGTCGATGGAGGGGCCGTCGGCTGCGACATGTACACCGTTGACTCGAGCCCCGAATTGAAGGTAGGGGGACGGTACCTGTTTTACCTCAGCTATAGCGTGGACTCGACCGGCACGTACATCTCGGATCCGAGCATCATCGAGGCTTGGGTAATCGATGCGGGCGATCAGGTCAAGACGCCGCTCGAAGGCGCACTCACGGTCGACCAAGTCGAGACCGCGGCGGACAAGGTGACATTCGTCCTTCCGCCGCTAGGGAAGTAAGCCCAGACGAGCTCGAGGGACGGCAGCTCCGAGGCTCATGCGGTCGAGCTGCCTAGCCATCGTTCCGTGCCCGTGATCTTGATCTCAAGCGGCAGAGATACCGGGACATTAAGGTGCCTAAGGGTGGCCTGTCTCCTCTCGCCCCGACCAAAACCCGAAATGGCAAACGACGTCCGCCTGCTCGCCATTGAGTTCGGCGCGTTCCGGCTCTAGCGACAATGCGAGCGACCGTCCGGCCAGTGGATCCTCCGAGAAACTTGGCCTCGCGAGCTCGCCAGCCCTCCGACCCTCAGCGGGTGAGGGTGACCTTGCTGAGACCCGTCGGCGCATCGGGACTGAGACCCAGGCGGACCGCGACCGCCTCGGCCAAGAGCTGACCAGGCAGGATCAGGGCGAGTGGCGTCAGTGCCTCGGGCAGCTCGTCGAGCACGCCGAGGACGAGCGCATCGTCGCGATCGACGCCCCCAGCGCCACCCGCCTCGCGCCCACCCACGATCCAGGGCTTGGCGCCAAGACTGCGCGCCCGGTCTACGGCCAGGTCAATGGTGACGCCCATGGCGCCGTCGGGCCGGAAGACCACGGTCGGGACCTCCGCCGAAGCCAGGGCGATCGGACCGTGCTCCAGGTCGGCGCTTGAATAGCCCTCGGCGAAGATGCGCCCGGTCTCCTTGAGCTTAAGCGCCGTCTCGAGCGCCGTCGCCAGGTTGAAGCCCCGCGAGACGACCAGCGATCGGCCCCATCGAGCGATCTCGTCGACCAGGCGAATGCCAGGACCGGCGACCCAGGCTGAGGCGTCCTCGACAGTTCGGTCCAGAACATCGGCAACCCGCGGGAGGGCCTCCGCCAAGGCTGAGCCAGGCACGAGGGCGCCGACGATCCCGGCCAGCACGGCCAGCTCCGCGACATAGCTCTTGGTGGCGGCGACCGCTCGCTCCTCGCCGGCTTGACATGGCACGGTCAAGGCCGCGGCTGTCTCGAGCGGCGAGCCGGCCGTGTTCGTGATCGCGACCGTCAACGCTCCGCCACGTCGGGCGGCCTCGACCACGGCGACGAGGTCGGGGCTGCGGCCCGACTGGGAGACGGCCAAGAGCAAGCCTCCGGCCCAATCGGTCGGCGCGTGGTAGATCGTGGTGACTGATGGCGAGGCCAGGGAAACGGGCCAGCCGAGCTGTGTCTCGATCAGGTAGCGAGCGTAGACGGCGGCATGATCGGAGGTTCCCCGGGCGACGATCGAAACCCAGCGGGGCCGCGCTCGGCGGACCGCATCGGCGATGGAAACGACCGACCGCTCGACGAGCCTTAGCTGCTCCCGGATGACAAGAGGAGTCTGGCGGATCTCCGCCGCCATGATCGTCATGATCGGCTGGGCACGTAGAGAAGGGTTCTCGCTCGTTGGCCCTTCTGGTGGTCTGAGGCCGCTCCGGTCCCGGTCGCTTGCTCGATCTGCTCGCGATCGTTCCCTCCGCTTGGCCTGCTCGAGACGGGCCTGCTCGAGACGGGTCCGGCCACAAGCCCCGTTATCCGTCCGCCGGCGATCGTGATCGCCTCACCCACGACGCGGTCGACCATCCGAACCCTGCCTTCGAGGAGCGCCTCCGATGTGACCTGGGCTGCCATCCCCGGATTGTGCCCCAACTCGGTCGACTATGTAAGGGGCCTTGACAAAAGGTTACAAGGCTCTCGAGGAATCTTATTTGGTCCGGAGAGCGCTGGCGCCTCATTTCTGGGGCCGGAACGTATAAGTTCGTCCAGCGTCTTGACAAAGCTGTCTCTGCAAGTCAGATTTTTCGAGTGAACGTTCTCGCACGTTGCAAACCTTGGAGCCGCGCGTCCGAAGCGCAGGGCGGTCCACGGAGCTCGGCGTCGTTCGACCGCGGGGCACCACAACGGCTGATCACAACGGAGCTATACACGTGAAACAGGCCATTCGCACACGACGGCTCATCACACCGCTCGAGGAGATCCACGACGCGGCCGTACTCATCAACGGGAGCCAGATCGAGGGAGTAATCCGCGGTCCGGTATCGATCCCCATGGAGTACGAGGTGTGGGACGTCGGCGACAAGGTCGTCGCACCAGGCTTCATCGACATCCACAATCACGGTGGCGTGGGGTTGTTCGCTCGAGAGGGAGCCGACGCCGTCCGGACCATCTCCAAGTGGCTGGTCACGACGGGCACGACGAGCTGGCTCCCGACGGTCGGCGACCTCGACGGCATGCGAGGTGTCGTTGAGGCCATCGATGCCCCTGGCGAGGGCGCGTCGATCGAGGGCATCCACAACGAAGGGGCCTTTCTCTTCCCTAAATACCTTGCCGGTGAGCCGACCGCGCCGCCTCCGCGGGCCGAGATCGACACGTACCTCCAGTTCCTCGAGGCTGGTCAAGGCCACCTGCGGATCATGGACGTGTCCCCTGACCTGCCAGGTGCGCTCGATGTGATACGTCGCATTCGTGCGAGCGGTGTGGTGGCCTCGTTCTGCCATGGCGAAGCCGACCTGGATCTCTTCAGGCAGGCGGTCGAAGCAGGCGTCAGCCATGTCACCCATGTCTACAACGTCATGACCGGTCTGCATCATCGTCGTCCAGGAGCGGTGGGCGCTGCCCTGACGATGGACGACTTGATGTGTGAACTGAATGCAGACGGCTATCACGTCCATCCCATCGCCATGGACGTCGCGATCCGATGCAAGGGGCTTGCCAACATCTGCCTGATCTCTGATATGCAGGCTGCCGCTGGACTGCCTGACGGCGAATACGACTGGTCTGACCGGATCATCGATGGGGAGTTCGAGTGGGTCGGCGTCAAGCTCACCAAACGCGATGGTGTGGTGCGGCTCCGTAGCGCTGACCCGCAGACGGACGGGACGATCTCCAGCTCGGTGTGGCCAGTCCGCCACGGCGTATGGAACCTCGTTGACAAGGTCGGGCTGCCACTCAAGGATGCGGTGCGGCTCGCGACCCTGAACCCCGCTATCGCAGTCGGACTCGACGGGCACGTCGGCAGCATCGGCCCCGGCAAACGCGCCGACATCGTGATCATCGACGAGCGCCTCAACCTTTTCGCGGCCATGGTCGCCGGACGTGTGCTCTTCTCGGATGACGCCGGCGTGCCCGCCGACGTCGAGGTCATCGCCGCACGTTGAGCTCGCGACGATCGCTGGTCCTGGCCGCCGATGTCGGAGCCACGACCACGCGCCTTGGTGTCTATTCGCAGGCGTCCGGACCTCGGTCGCCCCTGGCCTCGAGCACCGTACCCACGGCGGCTTTCCCGAGCCTCGGGGCCATCGTGGCCGACTTTCTTGCCGAGGCTGCGCTCGAAGTCGACGCAGCCGTGTTCGCTGTCGCGGGTCCGGTCAGGGACGGGCGCGTTCAGACACCCAGCCTGCCGTGGCCGATCGAGCACAGCGAGCTGCGGGCGAACCTCGATGTGGACACGGTGCTGTTGATGAACGACCTGGAAGCGACCGCGCGATCGGTCCCACTCCTGGAGCCCGCTGACCTCGTGACGTTACGCGAGGGAAGGGGCCGGCCTGGTGGGGCGATCGCGGTGGTCGGGCTAGGGACCGGGCTGGGGGAGGCATTTCTGATCCACACCCAGTCGGGCTATGAAACGTGCCCTTCGGAGGGAGGGCATGCGAGTTTCGCACCGACATCAGAGACTGAGCTCGACCTGCTGCGTGCTCTCTGGAAGCGCTTCGGCTACGTGAGCTACGAAACCGTCTGCTCAGGGGCGGCTTTGCCCGATCTGTACGCCTTCGCTCGCTCGGGCGGTGACGAACTGGAGCCTGCGTGGCTTTCGGAGCGCCTGGCGGCAATGGTCGATCAGACGCCCGTGATCGTCGAAGCCGCGCTGTCGAGGCGCGAGGGCACCCAGTACTGCGTCGCAGCAGTGGAGCTGCTTGTATCGATCCTGGGAGCGGAAGCGGGCAATCTCGCCCTGAAGGTCACAGCCACGGGCGGTCTCTACCTCGGAGGCGGCATGCCGTCGCGGATCTTGCCACTGTTGAGGTCCAGCCGGTTTCTCGCGCGTTTCGGGGACAAGGGTCGCGACTCTGAGTTCCTCGACGAGATACCGGTCCACGTCATCTCGAACACGTTTGCCGGCCTCATCGGTGCAGCTGTCACCGGGCTCGAGGCCATCGCGCCGCACGGCGCGCACAGCGAGTCCCGCGGTGATGGGCGGGCGCGATCAGCCCAGGTGCCACTCGAGGCTGCCGTGACCGCCAGCGACGGGTCGGCGCGAGAACGACACGGAATCCCGGACCAGGAGGCGAGTTTGCGATGAGCAGATGGCGAGTGGGGATCATTGGATACGGATGGGCTGCAGGCGCCCACATCGCTGCCCTGCAGCAGATCCCGAATGTCGAGGTTGCTGCGATCTGCACGTCCCGCCCGGACGCAGACGAAGCCCTTCGAGCAGCTGACCCCAGTCGGTCCATCGACGTGGTACGAGACTTTGGTGAGTTGCTCGCGCGGAGTGACATCGACGTCGTGGACGTGTGCAGTCGAAGCGATCTGCATGCGGTCCAGGCGGTTGCCGCGGCCCAAGCGGCCAAGCATCTCATCATCGAGAAGCCGATCGCCCTTAACCTCGAGGAACTGCGGGCGCTGACCTCTGCCGTTGCCGCCACCAAGATTCGTACGTGTATCTGCTTCGAGGAGCGCTTCTCGAATCAATTCACAGCCACACAGAGCCTGATCGACCAGGATCTGATCGGGCAGCTTCACTACGGCGAGGTCGACTATTACCACGAGGTAGGACCATCGGTCCGCCAGTACGAATGGAATCGTCTCCTGGTGGGCGGCGGCAGCAGCCTTCTCTCGGCCGGCTGCCACGCCGTCGACGGCCTGCTCATGTTCATGGGTTCACCCGCCACCGAGGTGACGAGCTACACGACCAGGTCGCCGAACCCAGTCTTCGCCAGGTACGAGTACCCGACGTCATCCGTGACCATCATCAAGTTCGAGAACGGTGCGATCGGCAAGGTCGCGTCGATCATCGATTCATATCAGCCTTACTACCTCCGGGTCCACCTCGGGGGCAGTGACGGTGCGATCCTGGATGGCAAGTTCTGGTCGACCAGGATCGCGGGACTCGATCCTGACCAGTGGACGGAGCTGGGCGTCAAGCTCGAGACCTCGGCGGACGTCGTCCACCATCCCTACGAACGACAGTTCCGGGCCTTCTTTGATGCGCTGGACCACGACACGGAGATGCCACTGACGAGCCTGGCTGAAGCAGCCGATTCATTCCGTCTCATCTTCGCTGCGGATCGCTCGGCGGAGCTCGGGCGTCCGGTGCGATTGAGCGAGGTTACAAGCGATTGAACGCCGACCAGGCGCGAAGGGTAGGTCTTGCCTGCGGCGAACGTTGGTTGTCGATGGCCTTGAATCTTCGGGCACATCAGAAAATGAGGAGAGATCGGTGAACTACCTCACGAGAAACGTCCGGCGTTCTCGCGCTTTGATCGCGCTGACCTGTGTGTTGGCGGTGGTCGAGGGGTGCGCAGGAGGACCCTCAGCGGCTCCCTCGTCGCCTGCCGCGTCGGCTCCCAGCTCGGCCGCGGCCACCGGGACTCCCAGCCCGGCCGTCTCTACCGGGACGCCCACAGCCTCCCCCGCGGTGCAACAACCGAACTGTTCGGGCATGCCGACGGATCCGGTGACACTGAACTATTGGGATGACTCGAACGAAAACCTGTCGGACGCGGGGGTCGCGATCCTGGACAAGGCGTTCCAGACACGCTATCCGAATATCAAGCTATCGAGGGTCGCGAAGACTTTCAACGACATCCTCACGACCGAGAAGCTTCAGGCGTCGGGCCCGAACCCCCCGGATATCCTGATCTCGAACGGCGGCTACGCCCTGCTCGGACCATTGGTGGCCGCAGGCCTGTTGCGGCCGCTCGATAGTTACGCCACCACCTACGGTTGGCTCGATCGCTTCCCTGAAGGGATCCTGCGGCAGCAACGCTTCTCGAACGACGGCAAGACCTACGGCAGCGGGAGTCTTTGGACGGTCGCCCCCACCGCGACATTCGTTGGACTCTTCGTCGATACAGCCAACCTTCAACGGCTCGGCCTCAAGGTGCCGACCACGTTTGCGGACTTCGAGGCAACGCTGGCAGCGGCCAAGCAGGCAGGTCTCGTGCCGCTCGTCCAGGGTGTGCAAGAGGGCTGGCCTGCCATCCATATGTTCACCACGTTCCAGAACCTCAAGGTGCCGAACGACCAACTGAATGCCCTTGTCTATCACACGAGCCCGGCAAGCTTCGACACCCCGCAGAATGTCGCCGCCGCGACCATCACTCAGAACTACGGCAAGCAGGGGTACTTCGGCGATGGGTATCTCGGAAAGACGGCGCAGGCTGCGATCGACGAGTTCAATGCAGGCAAGGCTTTGTACTTCCTCCAGGGCACGTACTTCTCGGCTCCGATCGTTCAGGCACTCAACGACGGTGCCCAGATGATTCTCGTGCCGGGGTCGAGTGGTGAGCCGTTCAGCGTGACCGGAGGTCCAGGAACGGCGTTCGCGATCTCGTCCAAGTCCAAGAATGCGGATGTCGCGGCCTGCTACATCGACTGGCGCACCGGCCAGTACGCCTCCGAGCTGTATGTGGCCGAGGGTGGGCTGCCCGCGATGAAATTCAGTTACAGCGGGACAAGCACTTTCACGAAATCCGTCTTCGACGCTTGGGACCAAGCGGCGGTCCAGCATGACTCGGTCGTCCCGTACATCGACTTCGCAGCGACGAATCTCCTCGACTTCATGTCCGGGAAGTCACAGGAGCTCGCGTCGGGACAGGTCACGCCACAGCAATACACGGCGGACATTCAGGCGCAGTACGCGCAATTCGTGCCGTAAGCCAGCCCAGCTGAGATCGTCGAGCCGTGGCTATGACGACCCGTTCAAGACGATGGAGCCTCGCACGTTCGCGTCGGGGCTCCATCCATGGCCCGGGTGCCTCCGACTTCGTGGCGTTCTTGTATGTCGTACCGGCCCTGACGTTGTTGTCTCTCGTTCTGGTCGTCCCTTTGGCGATGACGTTTGCGTTGTCACTGGCGCGCTGGGACGGCCTCGGACCTATCGAATGGGTCGGGGCGGCGAACTACGTCGCGTTCCTGGGAGACTCGATCGTCATGACGGCACTGCGCAACGCGCTCGTCATGACGATCTTCACCTCTGCGATCCCGATCGTCTTGGGGCTGGTGACAGCCGTGGTGGTTTCGCGAGTCGGCGCCCGATTGCGAACGCTTTGGCGGACGCTGCTCTTCCTTCCCGCCGTTATCGCACCGGTTGTCGTGGCCGTCGGGTGGCGCCTGATCTACGAACCCAACAGTGGCCTCTTGAACAACTTGCTCGACGCTGTCGGGCTGTCGGGCGTCGCACGCCCATGGCTTGGTGATTTCGGTCTGGCGCTGCCGGCGACGGGCGTTGTGGCGACTTGGATGGAATACGGCCTCGTCATGGTCCTGTTCCTCGCCGGCATCCAGCGGATCTCCCAAGATCTCTACGACGCGGCCAAGGTGGATGGCGCGAGCATCTTGGCCGAGGTCCGTCACGTCACGCTTCCTGGATTGCGCTACGAGCTCGTCGTCGCCTTCGTCGTGACGCTTATCGATTCATTCCGGAATTTCGCCCTCATCTTCAACCTCACACGCGGAGGGCCAGGCTCGGCAACAGTCGTCCCGGTCCTCGAGGTCTACCGGCGCGGCATCCTGCACGGTCAGGTCGGATCCGCCAGCGCGATCGGAGTCACGATCACGGCGATCCTCAGCGTGCTCATCCTCGTGACCTTCGCGCTCGCCCGGCAGCGTGGAACCCGGCGATGACTGCGCGGCCGGAACGAATCCTCGTATATGTCGTGCTCGGGCTCGCGATCGTCTTCGCCGTCGCACCCGTCATCGGCATCGTCCTCGTATCGCTCCAAGCCAAGACAACGGTCGGTGGGTCGATCCAGTCGCTCACCGACCTGACGCTCAACAACCTGAGCCGCGCATGGGTGAAAGGATCGTTCGAGACGTCACTCACATCCAGCGCGATCATCGTCATCCTGGCGGTCCCGATCGCGACGTCCCTGTCGGTCCTGGCCGGCTATGGCATCGGGGCGTTGCGGTTCCGACACAGCGGTCTCGTGTTTGGCGTGTTCGTGTTTTCGTTGATGATTCCGATCGAAGCGGGCCTCGTCCCATTGTTCTACATCTGGCGGGCTCTCGGCCTGACCGACACATACACTGCGATCGTCTTCACCGAGGTCGGCTACCACATGCCATTCGGCGTGTTCTGGATGGCGGCCGCCTTTCGATCGTTGCCCGCCGAGATCATGGAGGCTGCCCGAGTGGATGGAGCGACAACCTGGACGGGCCTGATCAGGATCGCGGTGCCGATCGTCCTTCCGGCCGTTGTGACCCTTGCCGCCCTGCAGTTCATGTGGATCTGGAACGATTTCCTCATGCCGCTGGTGATGATCAGCTCCGAGGACCTGCGTACCGCCCCGCTCAGCATTAGCTTCTTCCAGGGCCAATACGTCGCCGACATCACGCTCATCGCCGCGGCGTGTGTGATCGTCGCGTTGCCGGTTGTCGTGGCCTACGCATTCCTTCAGCGTCAGTTCATCGCTGGAGCAACGATGGGCGCGCTGAAGGAATGACCCGGCTTGACCAGCGCGAGCTGATCCCGGCTTCGCAGCCCGGTTTGCGGCAGGAAAGCACAGGTGACGCCGAGAATCGGCGTCCACTGCCTCGGACGGCGTCCGCCTGCTCGACCCCGGATCGAAGTCCGACGATGCGATGGAAATTGGACGGCTTCGTGAACGCGCACGTTGCTGATTTGGCCATGGGTCGCAGGATTCATGTGTCTGATGTCCTGACAACGGCCGTCACGCGGCGATGAGTGGCAGTCGCGTGATCGAACGGTCCGGCAAGGCCACGCATCAGGAGACGCGTGCCCATAACGAGGGGCTCATCCTCGGCACGATCTACGACCGTGGGCCGATCAGCAGGGCGGCCGTCGCCCGCTCTACGGGTCTCACCCGGACGACCGTCTCGGATGTCGTCTCGGACCTGCTCCGCGATGGCCTCGCTCAGGAGGTCGGGCGCGGCCCATCGACCGGCGGTAAGGCCCCGATCCTGCTCGAGGTCCCCGACGATGCTCGCCACCTTGTCGGGCTCGACCTCAGCGAGAAGGTCTTCCGAGGAGCGATCGTCGACCTGCGCGGCAAGATCGTTTCAGCGATCGAAGTCCCGGTCGACGATCGCGACGATGACTGGGCGCTCAAACACGTCGTCGCTCTCGTCGACCGCCTCCTCGCCCTGACCGACCGGCCGATCCTCGGGATCGGGATCGGGACAGCCGGCCTGATCGACACGACCGTTGGAACGGTCCTGGAGGCCGTGAATCTCGATTGGCACGGCGTTCCCCTGGGTTCTATTCTCGGAGCCCGAACTGGCCTTCCGATCTACGTCGTCAACGATAGCCAGGCGACAGCCTTGGCTGAGCACGTGTTCGGTGGCCCAAGGACCTCCAACCTCATCGTTGTCAAGGTCGGTGACGGCATCGGCGCCGGACTCATCCTCGACGGCCGCCTTTTCCAGGGCGACGACTTCGCCGCTGGCGAGATCGGGCACACGACCATCCGGGCGGGTGGCAACGCCTGTCGCTGCGGCCGGCTCGGCTGCCTCGAAACCGTCGCCAGTACCCGGGCGATCCTGGGACAACTCGCCTGGCATGGGATCCGCCAGCTGCCCGATGCAGTTGCCGCGCTGGAGAATGGGGATTCGCTCGTGCGCGACGTGGTGATCGCCGCGGGACGCGAGCTCGGGATCGCGGTCGCATGGCTGGTCGGGACACTGAACATCGAGCGGATCCTGCTAGTCGGCAGCGCCGCCGAGTTTGGCGAACGCTGGTTGGCCGCCGTGCGCGAGACGATGCAGGCCAGCGCCCTTGAACTCCTGGCCAGGCACACGACGGTCGAGATCGGTCGACTTCGCGCGAACGGCGTGGTACTCGGCGCATCGGCTCTGTTGATGACCCGCGAGTTGGGGCTGAGCTTAGCCCGACTGCCCCGGGACGCCGGCGATGACCCAGGACCCACGGGTGAGCTTGGTTCCGACACCACGGGAAACCCAGTTTGAGCGGCGAGAATGCTCCTGCACTGCGATGAGCCTCCATCTCAGGTCACGGACATCGGCGAGCCGAAGATGAGCCTTGTCTGCAGCTCGTTTCGTGGGGTGAGCAGATGCCGACGCTGAACGGAACTCGCCTCAGCCTGGATCATGAATTCACGGTCGAGCTGTGGGTCGACATCCCGATCGATCGGGCGGGCGCCGCCGGGGGGCTCGTCTCGCAGTACGACCCGGAGACCCGGACGGGCTTCAATCTGAGTGCGATCTCGAGCGCCGGCGGCTACAACGGCCCGAGTGACGAGATTCGCCTGTCGTTCGGGATCGACGCCGGCAGCGAGCCTCGTTGGTTCGACATGGGTCGCCCTTCGCCGACATCGAACTACGTGAGCAACTCATTGACGGTATTCGACGGCGCCATTCATGCCGCCACGTCTGATGCGCCGCGCCATGCGGATCGCGGGCATGTGTACCGTCACCTCGGCGCGACCGAGTGGCGAGACCTGGGCAGGGTCGGGCGTGGGGACGCGCACGGTGTAGGCCCGATGATCGTCCATCGCGACTCGCTCTATGCCGCCACCTGGAACTACGACTGGACGCGCGTCCATCACGAGGATCTGGAGCCGTGTCGCGTCTACCGTTATGAACGTCCGGGTCGGTGGGAGGACTGCGGCCAACCGGGACGATCCAAGCGGCTGTTCAGCATGGCCTCGTATCGGGGCGACCTCTATGTCGTCGGCGACGACTCCACCATCCATGCTTACCGCGGTGGGGGAACGTGGGAGGAGGTACGACGCTTCGGGACCTTCGCCCACCCGATGTCTGTACATGACGGGCGGCTGATCCTCGGGATGCTTCAGCCGGCAGCGGTGTGGGAGTTCGATGGCGAGCTTTGGCGGGATCTTGGCAATCCGCTTGGCGATCCTCGTCGGTGTGCCGAGGTTCATTCGTTCACGACGTTCCGCGGCGACCTCCTTGTCGGCACTTGGCCTCTTGGGCGTGTTGCACGCTGGGATCCAGACCAGTCGCGATGGCGCCAGCTCGGTCGACTCGGTGACAGCTCGGAGATCATGGCCCTGAATGTGTACAATGGGAAGCTCTACGGCGCTGCCATCCCTCGTGCCGAGATCTTCCGATACGAGCAGGAACGATCCTGGACCAGCCTCCGTCGACTTTTCAGTCCCAAAGGATGGCACCCAGTCCTCGTCACGAACATGTCTCGACCGCCGGACGGTGATCGACGGATGCGTGAATGGACGCGGGTGACCAGCCTCACGCAACATGATGGTCTGCTGTTCGCCTCGATCGGCAGCTGCACGAGCGCCGCGGTTGACGCGCCAGCCGATGTCCGTGGCTCAGTCAGTGCCCTCCAAGCAGGCGTCGTAGTAACCACACCCCGATCACTCACCCCGGGCTGGCACCACGTCGCCGCAGTGCGCGATCGAACGTCGATAGCGATCTATATCGATGGGCGAGAGGTTGCGACCGCGAGCGACGACCTCATCAGATCGATCGCGAATTCCGCCGAGCTTCGAGTCGGCGAAGATGAGAGTGGTCGTTTCAAGGGCGTCATCGAGCGCGTCCAGATCCGCGATCGAGCTCTCAAAGCTCATCATCTGGCTGCCGCGGCAGAGACCCGACCGCCTCCATTCCCAGCCGAAGCGCACGAGGACGACGGTTGAAAGACCGTCAGGTCACGGCCGCTACGGGGTCAGCCGACTATCAGTTGGTTCGTCTGGAAGCAGGGTCGTCGACTGCACTGATCGATCCAGTCCATGGCGGAACGGTCTTGTCGGTTGCCGTCGACGGTCGAGAGTTGCTCGCGCAGGACACCGGTCAGATGGCCCCGATCCCAAGGTACGGTTCGTTCGTTCTGGCCCCATGGGTCGGCGAGATGCGGGAAGGCCTGCTTCGATTTCGGGACGAGGCGTTCAGGATCCCTGCGAACGTCGGGCGGCACGCGGTTCACGGGCAAGTACTGGACCGTCCTTGGCACGTCGAGTCACGCTCCGCTTCCGCTGTGACGCTCTCCTGCCACCTTGGCGCGCCGTGGCCATTCCAAGGATCTGTTCATCAAACCGTGCGACTCGATCCCGCGGGCCTGACGCAATCGGTGGAGGTGGTCGCTGAGTCGCGGTCGATGCCGGTCAGCATCGGTTGGCACCCATGGTTCCAGTGCCTGGAGCCGGGATTAACCCACGTTAGCGTGCGTGCCGCAGCCATGCTCGAGCTAGACAGTGAGCTCATACCAACGGGCCGGATCTTGGAGGTCACGGGCGAGACCGATCTCAGAGGAGCCCCGATTCTCGGGGAGCGGCGCATCGACGTGGTCTACGTCGACGTTGCGTCGCCAGCAGACATCGTGCAGCCGGATCTTGACCTTCGAATCTCCTTTGATCCGTCCATCTCAGTCGTGGTCGTGTACGCGACAGAGGGAGCCATCTGCGTCGAACCATGGAGCGCATGGCCTGACGCGATCACCATGGCCGAGATCGGATTCGCATCGGGCGTCTCGGTGCTGGAGCCCGGCCAGCAACTCGAGCACTGGATGCGCTGGTCCTGGCTTACCCCGGATCCACCGAACGGAGCCTCTTGACCGCCTGATGCGGCTGGGATGATCGCCCGTGGCTCGTTGACGGTGGCGATCGACCGTGCTGACGCCGTGGTTGTCCGGCGGTGATGGCCGCGACAGCCGATCTGGTGGCCGGATCGCGACGGACGCCTGTTGTCGGGCAGGCTGACGCCGGCCCCTGTGAGCAGCGATGGGCCGGCGGGTCGTCAGGCGAAGAGCGGGATCGCGGACGCGCGCGAGAGCGGCCAGGAACTCGTCGGCCCATGGCCAGCGGGCTGGCAGATGGAGGGTCACCAGGCGCGCCGAG
>JBBRIM010000037.1:0-16708 GCA_038221095.1 Candidatus Limnocylindrales bacterium | reverse complement strand
CGACCCTGCTGTTCGTCGAGCTCGTCCTGATCCGCTGGATCCCGGCGAACGTCACCTACATCGGCTTCTTCACGAACTTCACGCTGATGGCGAGCTTCCTGGGCATCGGCCTCGGGATCCTGGCCGGTCGGCGCTGGCCGAACCTTGGCCTTGCCCCGTTCGCGATCCTGCTCCTGTCGATCGTTGCCCTGGTCACCACGGCGCGACTGGATATTGTGCTCACTTCCCCTTCCGAACTCGTCTTCGGGGTAGGGGTGAGCTCCGGCGCCAACGTGAACTTCCTGGTCCTACCGCTGATGTTCGTCCTGGTCACGCTGACGATGGCCATGCTCGCCCTGCCGCTCGGCGGGCTGCTCCGGAGCATGGCTCCCCTGCGGGCGTACGCAATCGATGTCGGGGGAGCGCTGGCCGGCATCGCCGTCTTCAGCGGCCTCTCGGCAGCGGCAACGGACCCGCTCCTGTGGTTCGGCGTAATCGCGGTCCTCCTGACGATGCTCTCGTTTGGGCAGCCCATCCGGTGGACGACGCTTCTCGTACCGCTGGCGCTCGGTGCCACGGTGCTCATCCTCGGTGGCAGCTACCAACACGGGGACACCTGGTCGCCCTATTACCGCATCTCGCTCCACGAGGCGTCGTGTGGGGTGATCAACGTCAACGTCGACGGGATCCCCCACCAGGCGCTCCACCCGGTCATCGACCCGAACACGGGGTGCGCGAAGGAGCCGTTCTACAACCAGGTCTACCAGTGGTTCCCGGGCCGGCAGTTCTCGAAGGTGCTCGTGATCGGGGCCGGAACGGGCTCGGACGTCGCCTTCGTGCTGGCCAACGGCGCGACCCACGTTGACGCTGTCGAGATTGATCCGAGCATCCAGAAGCTGGGCGTCCAGCTGCATCCGGATCGACCCTACGCCGACCCAAGGGTGACCGTCCATATCGACGATGGTCGCGCCTTCATCCGCAACAACGCCGACCGGTATGACCTGATCATCTTTGCCCAGACCGACTCGTTGACGCTGGTCAGCACGGCCGCCAACCTGCGCCTGGAATCGTTCCTCTTCACGAAAGAGGGGCTGGCCAGCGTGCGCGACCACTTGGCGACAGAAGGCGTGTTCGTCCTATACGACTACTACCACGATCCGTGGCTGCTCCAGAAGCTCGACGGGATGATCCAGGACGCCTTTGGCGCGGCGCCCCTGTTCCGGACCTACTCGGGCGCCTACGCCGCATTTGCCGACGGGCCGGCGGTCGCCGCGCTGCCCGCCGGCCAGGTCGACCCGACGACGGTGACTCCGCTGGCACCAGTGGTTGGCAATCCACTCCAACCGGCAACCGACGATTGGCCCTTCCTTTACCTGCGCGCCCCCGACATTGCCCCGTACTACCTCGCGGCCCTGGCCTTTGTCATCGGCTTCGCCCTCGTGTCGCTCCGTTTCGTCGGGAAGGCGGCCGGGGTGACCCTGACCCGCTTCAGCCCCCACTTCTTCGTCCTCGGAGCCGCCTTCCTGCTGCTCGAGACCCGAAGCCTGGTGACCTTCAGCCTCCTGTTCGGAACGACCTGGCTGGTCAACGCGCTGACATTCTTCGCGATCCTCACGAGCGTGCTCCTGGCGACCCTGGTCAATGCTCGCCGGCCGATCCGGAGGCCCGGGTTGCTCTACGCGGCGCTCTTCGCCGCCTTGCTGCTCGCCTTCCTGCTGCCGCCCGACACACTCCTCATCGATCCGCCCTGGCTGCGCTACCTGATCGTGTCGACGATCACGTTCGGGCCGGTGTTCATCGCCAACCTGGTCTTCACTCGCTCGTTCCGGGATACGACCACGGCAGACACGGCATTCGCCTCGAACCTGCTCGGCGCGGTCCTCGGCGGTTGCCTCGAGTACCTCGCGCTCTTGGTGGGCTACCGGGCGCTGCTCCTGCTGGTGCTCGCCCTCTACGGCCTCGCGGCGCTATTCGCGACGAAGGCGCGGTTCCTGGCCGATCGCGACCTGGCGACGGCGGCCTAGCGGGTGACTGTCGAATTCGGGGGCCGTTCGGTCGCCCTTCGCCCGGCCCTCGTTGGGCTGGCCTTCCTGAGTGCCCTCGTGGGCGGCTTCGCCGTCGTCCGGGCAGCGCAGAACGTGTGGGCCGTGGACGCCCTGCGCAACCTTGCCGCGGCCGACGCGCTCAGGAACGGCTCGTTCGGAACGGTCCCGGACTACCTCTACTCACCCCTGGCGGCCGCCCTGACGATCCCCGCCCTCACCCTCTCGAGCAACGTCGCCGTGGTCGCCTGGCTCGTCTTCAAGATTGCGCTGCTGGTCGTGGGTACGGCCATCGCCACCCGGGGCCTCGGCGGCACGGAGCGGGTGCTCCTGGGCATCGCGGTCGTGGGCTTCCTGCCGATCCTGTACGACCTCGAGCTGGGCAACGTGACGGTCCTCGTGGTGATCGCCGTGGCCGTCATCGCGTGGACCCCGGATCACGTCGCGACCGGCATCCCGCTGGGCCTGGTTCTGGCGACCGCCCCGAAGCCCCAACTGATCCCCGTGCTCATCTGGCTAGTCCTGGTCCACCGTCGGGCGCTGGCCGGCGCCCTCGTGACCGCGGCTCTGGCAACGCTGGCTGGGCTGGCGCTCGCGGGGCCGGCCGCCTACGCCACCTGGATCGAGGTGCTCCGGGCGCCGGCCTACCTGAACAGTGGCGAGGTGATCAACCTGGCGCTGTGGTCCCTGCCGGCCGTCGTCGCCATTCCGGCCGCCCTGGCTGTGATCGCTGGCCTGGGTCTCGCCCTGCGCCGGGGCTACTGGCCGGGGCTCATCGCAGCCTGCTGCGTCGGGCTCCTGGTCGCCCCATACACCCTGATCTACGGGGCCGGCCTCTTGCTGGTCGTCGCGCCGGCCCTGGTTCGAGCCGCGCCGCGAGCCGCGCTCGGGCTGGCGATGACGGCACCAGTCGTCCTGGTCCTCGCGTTCCAGGGGTGGGTATGCGTTCTACTCGCCGTTGCCGTCGTCCTGCCGGCCGCGGCCTGGCCGAGCGCCGTGACGCCGGCGATCAGGTTGGTGACACCGGCGCCCGCCGGCGTTCGCGCAGGCGATTGACCGCGTCGAGGGCGTACCTGGCGCCGGCGATCCGGACAAACGGCAGCGCGCCGACCAGCATGGCCGGACTGATGATGTAGAAGACCGGCAGGGCATAGGTCGCTGCGACCGGCACAGTCCAGCGCCACCCGCGCCACGCCCCGATCACGACGAAGGCCAGGGCAATCGGGAGCCGTTGCCAGAACGACCAAGAGTAGGGCGGCGGGGCCGGCGCGCCGTTGCCGGCCATCAGGTGGACCCAGTCAAACCAGCGCTGGGGTGACTGGATGAACGAAATGGCGGCGATGGCCAGGGTTACCCCAATGGCGATCAGGAGCGACCGCCACTCGCGGCGCAGGGCGAACCAGAGCAGGCCGATCCCCGGGGTGACCTTGGTCAGGAGGACGAACGACCAGGTTGCCGGCCAGCGGAACCCGGCCACGATGACTGCGGCCAGGAGCAACTGGATGTTGCCGGCGTTGACCTCCGAGGCGACCGGCACCAGGAACAGCACGAACACGGTGAATGGCCCGGCCAGCCAGACCAGGGCCAGCAGCAGGATTGCCCGCCAGATCGCCACGAAGACGTCGAACGGCAGGTTGCGGCCCCAGCCGACGACGAACTCGAAGGCGGGCGAGTAGTTATAGCCGTTGTTCTCGGCCAGCTCGGGATGGGGGTACAGGTTGTTCGGGTCGGCTGCCCAGTACCAGCGGACGTCCACCGGAGTCCCACCGCGCTGGAGCTGCAGCCAGAAGAAGACCGCCAGGACCACCCCGAGCCCGGTCAGCAGGAGCGAGGCGAGCCGGAGCAGGGCGGCCGGATCCAGGACCGGCCGGGACGGGCGGAGCCGAACGTCCACCAGCTGGATCCTAGTGCCGCACGAAGACGATCCCGTCGGCATCCTCGTGGATGACCGTCCAGGCAGGCGACGCCCGGAGCAGCGGGATCAGGGCGGCCTGCTCGACCCGGCTGGCCACGACCACGGTTACACCCCAGCGATCGAGGACAGCCTGCCAGTTGGCCGACCCGTGGGACAGGGCGAGGTGGTCCTCCCAGGCTGCCGTCGGAATCACCTCGATCCGCGAATCGACCGCGATCGGTACGCCGGGCAGCGCGAATTCGAACCAGGAACCCCATTGTTGGGCATTCCAGATCCGGTCGGCTGGGCCGACTCGGCCGGCCAATGCTGCCGTGATCCCGGCCGGTGCGTCGATCAGCAGGCCGGCTGGGCCCGCGATTCCCGACCCGCCTCGCCAGATCGGCAGGAGGGCGACTCCGGCCAGGGCAAGGATCGCGACGATCGCGCCGTTCAGCGCTGAGGCAGGTTCACGCCGGATCGGCCGTGCGATGTTCGTGTCGGTCGGGCCGCCGGCGTCGACGGACGCAGTCCGGCCGAGAATTCCGGCCACGGCGATCGGCGCAGCCAGCGCCCACCAGGCGATCCCCCGCTCGGCCGAGGCGGCGACGACAGCCAGGAAGACGAGCCACAGGAGGGCCGGTCCGATCCGCCGCCAGGTCGCAGTCTGCGAACCACCCCCCTTCATCCCGGTCATACCGACCCGCAGGCGGGTGACGATGATCGCCCCGAAGACGAACATCGAGCCGTACAGCAGGAAGCCACTGGCGCTCAGCGGCGCGGTGGGTTGCCACTCGGTGATCAGCCGCCGGATCGTTGGATTGGCGGTCAACCCGATCGCGTACGACCAGACACCCAGGCCGAATGGATTGAGCAGCGTTGTCACGGCCGAGACGAGCGCAACCGCGAGCAGCCGATGGGCGCCCGGGCGGCCGGCCAGAACGTCTTCGAGCCAGGCCACTCCAACCGCGACCGGAACAAAGATGAAGCTGCCGTGCAGGCTCGCCCATGGGATCACCAGCAGCGGGATGAGCCAGATCGCCCGCGGCCGGCTGGTCCGGCCGGCCAGGATGGCCAGGATGGCAGCGAACAGGACCATCCCGAACAGCTGTGGCCGGAGGCCCATCGCCGCAGCCGCCATGACAAACGCGCCGATCGTGAGCCAGGCGGCCACCCGCAGGCCGGCTCCCTGGCGCCGGCAGGCGATGAGCACGAGGCCGATCGTCAGCGCGACAAGGACCGCCCGGAGCAGCGCAAGGAAGGCCCAGCCGCCGGCCCGGAAGCCGAGCGCCAGGAGCACCTGGGCGCCCCACTGCTGATCGAGCCACGGTGCACCGGCGGTGGTGAAGGCAAACGGGTCCGTACGGAGGACAGCGCCCTGGTCGAGAAACAGCTCGCCGGCCCGGACGTGATAGGCCAGGTCAACCGTCGACATCGAGGCAAGCAGGGCCGCCAGGATCGGCAGGAGAACCGCCAACGTCACCCAGAGCTGCGGGAAGGTGAGGCGCGGGAATCGTCCTGGAGCAGCCATTGTCGCGGTCATCCCGGCGATCCTAACCGGCTGCGGCCGGCGGCCGATCCCCTGATCGTCCTACGAGGCCAGTGCTCCGCTGATCCGGACGGCTCGCGCACCGTCGTCGTAGATGCTCTCGACTGCCCGGACCATCAGCTCGATGCAGAAGCGCCCATGGACCACGTCGTGACCGGCCCGCCCGATCGTGTCGGCGTAGGGATGGTCCTTGAGCAGGCGCACGATCGCCCGGGCCAGGGCGTCGGCGTCGTGCGCTGGGACGAGCAGGCCGGAGACGCCATCCTCGATGACCTCGGGGATCCCGCCCACCCGGCTGGCAACCACCGGGCGGCTGAGGGCCATCGCCTCGAGGATCGACAGGCCCTGCGCCTCCCGGTACGACGGCAGGACCGCCACGTCGAGGGCGGCCGTGACCGCTGGTACGTCGTCGCGCCGCCCCGTGAAGACGACCCGGTGGGCCACCCGGAGCGAGGCCGCGAGACGCTCGAGCTCGGCATGGCGACTGCCCTCGCCGACGACGAGGAGCGTGGCATTGGGCACGGCCCGCAGGACCGCCGGCCAGGCCTCGAGCAGGGTCGGGTGCCCCTTTTCCGGCTCCAGCCGGGCGACCACCCCCACCACGACGGCGTCGGGCTCGATCCCGTATTGCTCCCGGAACGTACAGCACGGCTCGGTGTGGTCGTAGCGGGCCAGGTCGACGCCGTTGTAGATCAGGCTGACCGGCGCGCCGGTTCGGCCCTCCTGCCGGATCTTGTCCTCGATCGCGCGCGACACGGCGATCAGCCGATCGATCTGGGGGGTCAGGACCTGCAGTTCGCGGCGGTCCTCGTCCGAGCGGATCCGGCTCGAGTGGACGGTCGAGACCACGTAGGGCCGGCGATGACCGGCCTCCCCGAGTGCGATCGCGGCGCGGGTCCCGACCAGCTCCGCCCGATGCATGTGGTTGTGGATGACATCGGGGTTGATATCGGCCAGGAGGGTCGCCACGGCGCCCGTGGCAATCGCGTCGTCGGGATCATCGACGACGCTGACAGACACGCCCGCCCGCTGGAGCTTGCGCACGGCGCTGCCTCCGGACAGGGCGATCACGCTCGCGTCGTAGCGGCTGCGATCGAGCCGGTTCAGCAGAGCGAAGAGATGCTCCTGGGCCCCGCCGTTGCTGCCCGTGGCCAGGATCTCCACGACCCGCACCCGGCCGCCGGCCACGGCTGGAGCCGTGCGCGGCTCGAAGCAGGGATCACCAACCAGTGGCGGCGTCATCCGGCCACGCTCCGACGGACGAGCAGGCGCTGGATCGGCTCGTCGGACGCGCCCCATTCGTACTTGTAAGGTTCGTTGCCCCGCAGGAAGTCCATCCGCCGGAAGCCCCCGGCAAGCGCCGCCCGGACATACGCGGCGACCATCAGGACGCCTGGGCTGAGGTCGCGTGCATTGGGATCCATGCCGGCGTTGTAGTAGAGCAGGGCCGGGCCATCCTCGAGGTGAATGCCCGCCCCGATCCTTCGATCGCCCACGTCCAGGAACGACAGGACCAATGGACCGTCCGGCCCGAGCAGCTCGAACAGACGCCGGAAGAAGACCCGGCTCATCGCGCCGCCGGCCGTTTCGGGGAACAGTCCGTCGGCCCCCCAGCGCTTCTGGTGCAGGTCGATGAACGCGGGCAAGTCGGCCAGCGGATCGGTCGAGCGGATCAGCCGGACCGGACCGGCGGTTTCGGCTCGGCGCACCTTCCGGCGGATCTCGTGGCGCTCCTTCCGGCCAAGGCCGGCCAGGAAGTCGTCGAAGTCGGCCGTCTCCGGCAGGGTCACGACCGGGCAGACATCCTCGCGCTCCAGGTTGAGAGTCCAGCCCCCGTCCTGCTCGCGCCGACCGAAGGCCGCGGCGAGGGCCTCGGCCGCGGGATCGCCGCAGCGCAGCCGGCGCAGGTCGACGACGTCCCAGTCCGGCCCGGCCGGACCCGCCAGGAGGGTCGCCACGGCGTCCGCGACCGTGTCGAGATGGTCCGGGGCAGCCAGCAGGGTGGCGTAGTCGGCGTGGTACGAGGCCCCGAAGAAGATGGCGGTTGCGGTCGGTGCGACCGGGGTGAGCTCGACGTCGGTTGCATGGCGCATCTGGGTATGACCGGCAAGGTCGGACGGCTCCACCTCGTGGCGATGCATCAGCGGCACGATCCCGATCGGTTCGGCATCCTGGATCGGGGCGCCGTCAGCGCCGATTGGCACGACCACGAGCGTTTCGTCGTGGGCGTTGCTGCCGTAGGCGTCCCACCACGCTCGCTGGAAGGCCCAGCCCGAGAACGGCGTGGCCCACGGGTTGGTCGCGGCCAGGCCATCCCAGCTTGCCTGGGAGATCGTGTCGAAGGGCCGGGGGACGGCCACGAATCGGCGGACGGGGAGCGCGGCGCTCGCCGTTGCAGTCGTTGGAGAACCGCTCACGGCGCCTGGACAGACAGGCTCCGCCGTGAGGGTGGAGGTGGTCACGCCGGCGAGAATAGCACTGAATTCGGGCGGATCGTTGCGCCGGCAATCTGCCTACAGGTGGTAGGCCCAGTAGACCCCGCCGGCACCCACCACGACCCCGAAGGCAATCGCCCCGCGCCACAGCCAGCCGATCCCGCGACAGGCGGCCGCGATGCAGCACAGGGCGATTGCGAAGGGGATCACATCGAGGGCGTAGCGGTAGCCGTACTGCAGCCAGCCGCCACCGTAGTAGAGCAGGTTGGGGACCAGGGTCAGGACGAGAGCCCCCAGCAGCAGCCAGCTCCGGCGCTGGGTCCAGGCCGCTCGAACCGCCCAGAACAGGCCCGGGCTGGTGATCAGGATCGACATGCCCAGGCCGTCGGGCTTGAAGAATGGGAACCCGTCGATCTGGGTTGGCGTATGCAGGAAGAGGTAGTCGATGTTCATGCCGAGGTGGCTGATCGAGAAGAGCCCCTGGTCACGCAGGGCGATCAACCAGTCGGGCAGGCTGGCCAATGCGTAACCCGACTCGAGCGGCGAGCCGAACCGGACGGCGTTGTACCACAGGGCAAAGGCGGCCAGCGGCAGGAAGCCCAAACCCAGGAAGAGCCAGTCCACGATCACCGGCCGCCAGCGCTGGACCGCCGAGCGACCGGCGGCAATGGCCGTGTCGACCGGGGCGAGCATCAGGGCGTAGATCGGCAGGGCGAACAGGAGTGGGGCGCGGGTCAGGAAGGCGGCGCCGCCGAGGAAGCCCACGATCATTGGCCTGCGCCGGCCGTAGAGCTCGATCAGAGCCATCAGGGTCAGTCCGGCCGCCATCAGGTGGCCGGTATGCCAGACCCCGCCCCGGGTGGTCACCCACCAGATCTGGGTGCTGAAGCCGAACAGGACGACGAGCCAGACCCGGTCGACCAGCGAGCGGACCCCGATCCGGGCCGCCAGCCACCAGCACAGGCCCAGGTCGAGGGCCGCCAGGGCAGCGTTGATCACCGGCTGGAGGTGATCCGCCTCGGTCGGGCCAAGAAGTGCCACGAGCGGGACGAACACAATCGCGGGGAATGGCCCAAACGGCACATAGACCCGTCCGTTGATCACCACGTTGTCGTACGGCCCGAGGCCCGAGGTCAGCCAGCTCCGACCGTGCAGGAAGGCATCGGCGAGGTAGAAGAAGTCGCCCCGGCCGGCGTCGAACGCGTGGTTCGAAGCCCAGTAGATCGCGAAGCCGATGACCATCAGGGCCACGGCCACGAGTGGTCCCCGCGCTGATCCTCGGCCAAGGTCAACCGGGCGCGCTCCGAAGAAGCCCGGCGCGGCCGCCGGCCGGCCGTTCACTCGGGGTACCGGAGGGCGACGAGCGGTGGGCCGAGCAGGCCGAGGGCGAAGACGACGGGGAAGACCACCGGCGGCACGATGCCCAGCCAGACGACCGGGGTTGCCGTGGCCAGGGGGATCAGGGCAGCCCACCAGCGCCGGCGTTCGAGCAACCAGGCGACCGGCAGGAGGAGGAGCATGGCGTAATGGTCCCAGAGCAGGGGTGATAGCAGTTGGCTGGCGGTGACAGCGGTCAGGTAGCTCACCTCGGCCGGCGCCCTGAGCGCCGTCCAGACGGTCACGACGATGACGCACACGGTGGCCACGAGCTGGATCGCGCTTGCCAGCGCTTCCGGCGCGCCGAGCTGGAAGGCAATCGCCCCCGGCGTGAAGTTATGAGCCGTCGTGACGGGAGCGCTCACCCGGCGCAACAGCGCCACGTAGTCGGACCAGGTGGCGAAGCCTGTCAGCAGGGTCGCCAGCAGGCCGGCGCCCAGCAGGATCAGCAGCGCGATCGCGACCGCCCTGCGGCGTCCGGTGAGGAACGCCCAGCCAAGCAGGATCGCCGGTTGGAGCTTGACGATCGTGCCCAGGGCGATCACGGCCCCCAGCCGGCCCGGTCGATCCAGCCAGCGCCAACCGGCCGCAAACAGCAGGAACAGGAGCGGGCCGACCTGGCCGAGCTTGAGTGAATAGGCCAGTGGCCAGGACAGCCCGCCCAGCAGGACGATCGCCCAGCGCACCTCGGCGCGCAGCGGCAGGAGGGCCGCGCCGACAAGGAACGCCACGAGCATTCCGCCGATCCAGACGGCCGGCGCGAGCGACGCCGGCAGGACCGAGAATGGCAGGGCGAGGAAGACGAACGGGGGTGGGTACAGGTAGATCGCGTAGCCGCCGGCAACGTTGACCGACGGGTCGTAGAGCGGCGTGCCGTGGAGCAGCCGCTCGGCCGCGTTCGCGTAGGCGTGGTAGTCGTAACCGAGGGTCGAGGCGTTCGCGGCCGCGAACAGGACGAGCCCGACAAAGACGACCAGGCTGCCGACCGCCGCTGGGGGCAGCCAGACCGGAACGCCTCGCCGGTCAGCCACGCCGATGGAGGAGCGGGATCCGGAAGAGGTCCCAGGCCACCTGCACGGCCAGGCCCGGCCGGGCACGCATCCGCGATCCGCGCTTGTCGGACCACTGGATCGGCACGATGGCGATGCGGTAACCCCGCCGCCGGGCAAGGTGGATCAACTCGACGTCAAAGACGATGCTGGTGACCCGCTGGCGGCCGAACAGGTCCTGCGCCGCGGCCCGGGTGAACCCCTTGAAGCCGCACTGGGTATCGCGGACGGGACCGATCACCCAGGCCGAGGCGAGCAGGTGGAAGACCCGGCCGAGCAGGCGGCGATAGCCGGGCTGGGTTCGGCGCATGTCCCGGCCATCGGGCTGGATCCGGCTGCCGAGGGCAACATCGTGGTCGATCAGCGCCTCGACCAGCTTGGGCAGTTGGTCCGGGGGCGTGGCCATGTCTGCGTCGGCGAAGACGACGACATCCGAATCGGCGGCCAGCATGCCGGCCCGGACGGCCGCGCCCTTGCCGCCGTGGGGCACGATCAGCAGTTCGAGCCGGATCCCCGCAGGCGGTTCGTGCATCTCGGGCCGAGCCTGGACGAGAGCTGCGGTCCCGTCAGTGCTCCCATCGTCCACCACGAGGACCCGGATCTCCGGCGGGAGCGCGGCCGCGCTGATCGACCCCTCGCGGGCCGGCCCGCCGCGCCGCCGGAGGTAGCCGAACAGCTCGTCGAGCGCCGAGTTGAGACGGTCTTGCTCGTTGTACGCGGGCAGCACGATGGTCAGGTCGGTCGGTGCCATCGGTCGCTCAGGGGGCAACGGTGAGCGACCGGAGATACGCCCGACTGACCCGCGGCGATTTTGCTCCGAAGAGGTGTCGCAGGAGGAAATACTCGGGTAGCGGGTGATCATCCGTGACGAGGGGCCCGTCCCCGGCGAACTTCGCCACCTGGTCGCCCCGCAGCCAGACGAGCGTTGGAATCTCGGCCACCCAGCCGGCCAGGTCATGGCTGGGCGAATCGGCCGCGGACGAGAGATCCTGCACGATCCCGGTCCTCGCCAGGACGGCCTGGATCGCGGCCGGATCGAAGGAGATCGGCTGTTCCGAGCCCAGCATGTAGAGGCCATTGTTGCCCGGTCCGAACATGATGATCACGTTCGGGAACGCGCTGCGAAACGTGCGCACATGGGCCTTGAACTCGTCGAGGGTCTGGCCGAACGGGATCCATTGCATCATCACGCCGCCCGGTGTCAGGTCCGATCGGCCGGCCTGGTAGAACTCGAGCGAGGAGATCACCGAAACCCCGGCCGTCTCGATCGGAGGCGGCGGGTCGACGACGATGATGTCGTAGTGGCGGTCGGTCAGCTCCACGTGGTTGCGGCCGTCGGCAATGATGATCGAACCCCTAGGATCGGCCAGCACCGAGGGTGCGTCGGGGTAGAACACGCCGAACATCTGAGGGACCGAGGGCACCAGTTCCACGGCGGTCGTGGTCAGTCCGGCGTTGAGCGCCGCGCGCCAGGCCGAGCCCATCCCGAATGCAACGGTGAGATCCGTCGTCGAGTTGGGGCGAAGGATCAGGGGCAGGATCGGCATCAGCTTGACATCGACCGTGAGGGCGGTCATCGAGGTGCCGGTGACCCAGAGCTGCTGGCGGCCACCGAGCGTGCCGGCCTGGACCGAGGCGATATCGTCCTCGGCCGACTTGGCCACGAAGCCGCCGGCCCGCCGTAGGACGGCAATGTTGGGATCGACGAACGAACCTGCCGCCAGGGCCACCACGATCACGCCGACCGTGACGGCGCCTGCCGCCCCGGTCACCGAGCGTGGCCCTCGTTCCTTGATCCGACCCCCGAAGGCCAGGCCGATGCCCATCCCGGCGTTGAGCAGGGCGATCAGGCCGACGGCGACCGGTGAGCCGACCAACGGGATGACCACGAACGGGATGAGGAACGTACCGGTGATCGCCCCGAGCGTGTTGGCCGACAGGAGCAGCCCGGCGTTCGAGCCGACGTGACCCTCGGGATCGGCAATCAGGGCCGACGCCGCGGGGAATGTCAGGCCCATCACGAAGGTGGCCGGCAGGACCACGATCAGGGTCGGCACGGCGAATGCCGTGAACAGACTCTTGAAGTTCGTCGTGAGGGCGAGAAAGCCACTCGTTCCGCCCCGACCGATCAGGGCCAGCATCCCGAGCAGGACGAACACGGCGATCACGACCTGGCCGAGAGCCAACAGGTTGATCGTGTTGATTCGTGTCTTGTACACGTTGAAGGCAACCGCGCCGAGGGTCAGGCCGACCAGAAAGATCGCCAGGATCGTGCTGAAGACATAGGTTGAGTCGCCCGTCCCAGAGGCCAGCAGGCGCGTCCAGAGGACCTGGTATCCGAGCGAGGTCAGGCCCGACACAAAGGCGACGATCAGCGCGAGCCGGACCCTTGGCCTCGGAGCGGCCGGGTTCCCGGGCGGGGCAGCCGGCACCGGCGCCTCGTCCGTCGCGGCCGGCTGCTGCGGCCCCCTCCGATCCAGGATGAGCGCGGACACGCCCGCAATGGCCGAGCAGGCGGCACCTACGAGGAGGGTGCCGGTCAGGCCAAGGAGCTCGATCAGGACGAACCCCGCCGCCACGGTCCCGATGATTGCTCCCAGGGTATTGGCAGCGTACAGCCGCCCGAACGACGAGCTCAGGTTGGATGGGTCGCGCGACAGGTGCCGGGTCAATGTCGGCAGGGTTGCGCCCATCAGGATCGTCGCGGGTGCGAGGGCCAGCAGCGACAGGCCAAAGCGAATCAGGGCGAGGATGGTGGGCTGCGACTCGAGGTTGCTGAAGGCGCCCCGGTAGAGCTCGTGGAGGAGCCGGAACGTGATCGGGGTCAACAGGACGACCACGACCAGGATCAGCTCGAGCAGGCCGTACATCCGCAACGGGCGCCGGGCCCGGTCGGCGATTCGCCCGCCGATCACGCTGCCGATCGCGATCCCACCGAAGAACCCGGTCAGGATCGCCGAGACGGCCTGGGTCGTATTGCCGAACACGAGGACCAGCTGCCTCGCCCAGACGACTTCGTAGACCAGGCCGGCCGCCCCCGACAGGATGAAGATCGCCAGAACAGGCCAGCGTCGGCTCACGCAGCATCTCCTTGGTTGAGGCCCGTCCAGGCCTTCTTGGGGATCGTCAGGGTGGTTGCCAGAATTGCGCCCACCCACAATGGCAGGAAGATGATGACCCCGAGGGAGGCTGTTGCCGCCAGGATGAAGGTCCGGGTGGGCGCGACCAGGGCCAACGGGCGAACGGCGAGGAGCAGGAGCACCGCGCCGTAGGCCATCGTGTAGGGAGCGATGAGCAACCCGGCACACAGGCAGGCGATGAACCCCGGCGTTTCGCCGCGGCGCAGGCCGACCAGCGTGGCGACCGCCGCCAAGGCCATCAGCGGCCAGGCCAGGACCGCCGGAAGCATGGCGCCAAGGGCCAGGTTGCCCAGCTGTTGCGTCCCCAAATAGTACGGGTGGAGGAGCGACTGGAACCAGGCGCCGTAGGCCGGCGCACCGAGGACGACCAGGCCTGCGGCCGAGAAGACGGCCGCCGAGCCAACCGCCGACAGGAATGCCCGGCGCCGGAACACGACCATCCAGAGCAGGATCGGGATCAGCGCCGGCTTGGGAATCGTGGCCAGCAGCAGCCCCAGCGGCAGGCCGGCGAGATAGCCGTCATCCGACCAGGCAATGAGCGCGACCACGGCCGCGATCAGGATCGAGACATTTCCGAGGAGCAGGTCGTACAGGGTCGGGACGAAGCTGATGGCGGCGATCGCCAGGAGGATCCGGTCCTGGGTCGACAGGCCGCGCGTCTGCCGGGCCAGGCAGAGGGCGAGTAGGCCGACGCGACCGAGCAGCCAGCCACCGATCGCGAGCGTGTAGGGGACTGCTGCGGCAACCGGCAGGGTAAGGGCCGCGGCCAGCGGTGCATACAGGTATGTGCGGTCCTCGCCGAACCTCCCGGCTTGAAGCGCGAGCCCGGCTGCAAGATTGCGGTCCGCATCCGCCGCCCAGGCGATCCGGAAGATCAGGACTGCGACGGCGGCTCCCAAGAACCCGTTGATCGCCGCGATGGCAAGGATCCGGGGGTTGATCGCCATGGCCATCGGCCCGGTGCGCGCTGTCAACATCCGCGGGAGCATCGCACGCCGGCGGTCCCGGCTGCCACTACCCATGGGTACGCCCGCCGAATTGGACTCGGCTTGACGGCCGGGTGACCGGGTCCGATCGTGCATCCGTGGAGACTCGCTCGACCCTGCTTGCCTGGAGCGCGATCGGGCTGATCGTCGCCTTCGGGGTCGCTGATCTGCTCGAAGTCCTGGTCAATGCCCCGACGCTGCAGAGGCAGGTCGGCGTCGACTATCGGCTGTACATGGATGCGGCCAACAGCTGGCTCCACGGTGGCGGGTACTTCCAGCCGTATCAGCTCGCCGGGCCGTACCAGATCAGCGCCGGTGACATCCTGTACCCGCCGGTTGCCCTGCTCCTGTTCGCGCCGTTCACGGTCCTGCCGGCAATCGCCTGGTGGCTGATCCCGGCGGTCGCCCTCGGCTGGGCCCTTCGCCGGCTCAGGCCCAGCCGCCTCGCCTGGCTGTTCCTCGGGGTGTGCGCCCTATGGCCGACCACGCCCCTCAAGGTCCTCACCGGCAACCCGGTCATCTGGGCCGTGGCGGCTCTTGCCCTCGGGGTCGTCTACGCCTGGCCGAGCGTCCTCGTCCTGATCAAGCCGAGTCTCTTCCCGTTTGCCCTGCTCGGGGCGAGGACCCGACGCTGGTGGCTGGCCCTCGTCGTCCTCGTTGTCGTCAGCCTGCCGTTCGGCTCACTCTGGCTGGACTGGGTCCACTCGATCCTGAATTCGCAGGGTGGCGGGATTGCCTACTCCACCCTCGAGATCCCGATGCTCGCCTTCCCGCTCGTCGCCTGGCTCGGCCGGACGCAGGCCGAGGCATGAACCAAACCGGACCGGGGCGGCTGGCTCGCTCGCGCGCGACGGAACGTGCGACCCGGATCGCGGCAGCGGTTGTCATCGGCGTCTCGCTGATCGTCGGCATGTTCACGGCGCTGACCCTGCTCCTGAGCCCGCACTACGCTGGGTCGCCTGCGTTCGACTTCGCGCTCTATCGCGATGCCGCCGCCCGCTGGTTGCAGGGCGGCTTCTTCTACTACCCCGAGCAGCTGGCAGGCCCGTATACCACCCAGCTCGGGCACGTCATGTATCCACCCATCGGGCTTGTCCTGTTCGTCCCGTTCACGGTGCTGCCAGCCGTGCTGTGGTGGGTCCTGCCATTGAGCGCCATCGCCTGGCGCGTCTTCGCACTCCGGCCCTCACTCGTGGGCTGGGCTGCCATCACCGCCCTCGTCTGCTGGCCCTTTTCGATCCAGATCATCGTCGCGGGTAACCCGGCGTTCTGGATCGTCGCCGCGCTGGCCCTGGCCACGCGATGGCCGTGGGTGGCCGTGTTCGTGCTGCTGAAACCGAGTCTCGGGCCATTCGCGCTGGCCGGCGCTCGGACCCGCGCCTGGTGGCTCGCCCTTGGGCTGTTCGCATGCGTATCGTTGCTGTTCCTGCCGATGTGGTTCGACTGGATCGGCGTGGTGCTCAATGCCCGCGGTTTCTTCTCCGGGCCGCTCTACTCGCTCAATGACGTCCCGCTCATGCTCGTCCCGGTCATTGCCTGGCTGACAGGTCGTCATCGACCCGGGCGGGTGTCGGGCCAGGCCGGATGCGCGCGGAGATCGCAGCCGCCAGCAGGATCGCCGCGGCGTAGAACGGCAGGGCGAAGCCGGTCGCGATCGGCGAGAGGGCCACGATGGCCAGCGTGAAGTTCGGCGCAGTCGCGAGGAGGCCGGGAGCCGCCAGCACCGCCGGCAGCGCCGAGTACGTCCCCGCGTACGGCGCGATGAGGATCCCGGCGGTCACGGCCCAGCTCAGGCCGATCCGCTCGGAGCGACGGAGGAGGACCAGCAGCAGGCCCGCCGTGGTGATCACGGCGACCGGCAGCCAGAGCTCCGGAACGAGCGCCGAAACGCCGTGATTGCCGGCAAACGGGCCGGCGAAGCGGGTCCCACCGAAGAGCGCCTTGACCCATTGCAGGTAGGCGTCGGGGCCGGCGACCAGTGCAGCCGCCGCCGTCGCGGCCAGCCCGGTAAGGACCGTCCCAACGAGGGTTCGCCGTCGCCAGACCAGCAGCCACAGGAGGACCGGGACAACCAGGGGCTTGGCGAACGCGGCTGTGGCCAGTCCGAGCAGTACGCCATTGCGGCGGCGGTCGGGGCCGAGCATCGCCGGCACCATCGCGCCGACCAGCAGGACGTTGGCGTTGCCCAGCATCAGGTCATGCAGGAAGGGCAGAGACAGGATGACCATCAGGGTCGCGCCAAGCTGCTGGGCTCGCGACG
>JBBRIM010000036.1:0-16712 GCA_038221095.1 Candidatus Limnocylindrales bacterium | reverse complement strand
GGAGCAGCCAGATCGTGCGGGTTGGCCCGGGCCATCCCCAGGTCTCGATCGGCCTGCGCCTGGGCGGAGCTCGCCTGACGGCGGCCTTTGTCAGCCATGATCCGCCGACGCTGCCCGAGGTCGAGGCGATGCGCGCAGCCGCCCGACGGATCCTGGCCGACGCGCCGGCATTCGAGCTGGCCGAACTCGTGGCCGTCGGAGGCACGGCCTCGAACCTGATCAAGGTCCTGCCGGCGGCTGCGCTCGACCGACGTCTCGATCGGCGACGCCTGGTTGCCGCACTCGAGGTGCTGGGCAGCGAACCATCGCTGCTGGCGTCCGAGCGCCATGCGATCAACCCGATGCGGGCGCGGCTCCTGCCGGCCGGTGCCGCGATCCTCGAGGCGATCCTGGCCCACTTCGGGCTCGACGGGTTGACCGTCTCCGAGGCCGGGGTTCGCGAGGGCCTGGTGCTCGCCCAGGTCCACGCCGGGATCGCCTGGCGAGATCACCTCGCGGCGATCGCCCGGGGCTGGGGCGACGCGAGTCCGGGCGCCTGACCCGAGGCCGGCAGGGTTCAGACGGCGATTCGTCGGGGGGCGTGGGCGGCCCTCGCCGGAATCGGGTGGTGAATCGTCTTCGTCGTCTTGGCATGGGGCTGCCGGTTGACGTGCTTCGGCTTGTGGATCCGGCGCGGGACGTGGTGGGGTTTGGGCGTCACGACCGGTCGGAAGGCCTTCGCGATTGCCTGCCAGTTGCCGGCGGATCCGTTGTCGTAACCAAGGGCCCACAGGCCCACGCCGGCCAGGCCGCGGCTCCTGGCCAGGGCGTACTTGGCCGCCAGGGCCAGCGGTGAATCCCAGTAGGTCTGACGTCAGACCCGCAAGCGGGCGTCGTAGATGGCCACCCAGGCCGAGGCCTCGACCGGGTCATAGCCGCGCGGGGCGCCCCGGGGCACCTGGACCTTGCTCACCCGGATCGAGTAGGGCGGGGCCGCCCCGTAGGCGGCCCGTTTCGGGATCGTGTTCATCCGGGCCGAGGCGGTCGGCCAGGAGACACCGTAGTAGGGCAGGGCCAGGACGACCCGGTTCATCGGAACGTGCGCGGCGCGGTACAGGTTGAGCGTCCAGGTCAGGCTCATCCCGCCGTCCCGACGAACGAGCGGGTCGGTGCTGCCGGTGCTGGTTGACTGGCCGCCGCGGTAGTCGTAGCCCATGATCAGGACCCGGTCGGCGCGTGCCGTAAGGGCGGTCTCGGCCATGGCCAGGCCGGCGACTGATGCGCCGACGGCTACAGTGACCCGTCCGATTCGGTCGTACGCTCGAACGGCTCGGCCAACGTCGCCGACAAACCGGCCGAAGGCAGGCAGATCCCTCAGGTAGACGCCCTCGAAATCGAGGGCAACACCGTCGAGGCCGCGAACCCGCATGATCGCCACGAGCTGCCGGATCGCACGCTTCTGGGCGGCCGGATTGCGCAGGAACGCCCGGTTCTTCAGGAAGCCGAAGCTGGCCACGGTCAGGTCGACCCGCACCCCGGCAGCGTGGGCAGCGGCGATGATCGCATTGGCCGAGGGATTCGTCAGTGCCCGGTAACCCGGGGTGGTCCGGTCCACTGCGCCGTTCGATTTCAACCCGAGGTCGAAGAACGCGACGGTCGTGAGCAGGTCGTAGTGGAGGGCGCCGGCTGTCCTGCTCGTCTCGAGCCAGTACGGCAGGAAGCCGTAGACCTCCCCGGTCAGCCGGTGAGCGACCTGTCGGGCGGTCAGCGGGCGAAACGGCGCAGGCCCTCGTGCGACAGCGGGCTCGACCATCGTGAACGGCAGCAATACGGCCAGGGCAAGTCCGGCAAGCAGGGGTAGGCGAAGACGGTTCATGGGGGCAGGATGGTCGGCGAAACTGCACCGGACCACCCCACGATGGTCCCAGCCCCACCCGGACCCGGTAGCCCGGGCGAGGTGTCATCACCCGGGGACCACCCGAATGCCTGATGCCGGGCGTGCGCCCAGAGCGACAAACAACACGAATCGAGGTCGCGGGCCGTGGCCCAGGTCCACGGCGGGGATCCGGGCGGCCGGTTCATCCCGGCCCACGCTTGGCCCAGCTGCTGACGCCTGGCCTCCGGGCGAACACGCCTGAGCAGGTTCATGGTCGAGCGTGCCCAGGGAGCCCCCAGGAACGGGTGCTAGGATCCGCAAGTGGACAGATTCGACCGTTCAGCCGGAGACGGAACGCCCGATCCGCAGGAGACCGACCCAAGCGAGCCGCATGCGTTCCTGGCGGCCGACACGTTCGTGCCGCTCGGGCCATTCAGCGGCCGGGGCGCCGCGATCCGGGGCCTCATGACCCCTGCGGCGATTGTCGATTCGCGGGCCGACCATTGCGCCCTGTGCGGTCGAAGCCGGCAGGACCCGTTTCACGGCCTCGCCGACGCCTGAACCTGCGAGTCGTTCGACCCCGCGGTCCGCTGCCGGATTCGCCTAGAGGATCGCCACCGTCCGACCGAGGGCCCGCCGGAAGGTCAGGCCTGAGACCGCTCGCCAGGTCGCGCCGACCGTTCGCTTGAGGCGGGCCACCTCTCGTTCCCGAGAGACGAGGTATCGGCCGATCGCCTCTGCCTCGGCCTCGGTCAGCTCGTTGCCGTGCTCCACGAGAAATGTGCGGGCCATCGTCGCCGCGACCTCGGCGTCGTTCATGAAACCGAGATGGTCCTGCATCGCGACGACCCGGGCGATCAGGGGCGAGGCGTCGGCGCCCAGTGGCTCGCGCACGAACTCGAGGGTGTAACGCAGCCGTTTGGCGGCGATTCGGAGCTCGTGGAGGGTGGGCACATCGGCCCAGCGCAGGACCGCCTCGTACGCCCGGACGTGCTCGTAGGCAGTCCAGATCCGAGACGCGGCCGTGTCCCGGACGCGGTGTGGCAGGGTCGTCTCCACGGGCAGGACGTCGCGGCCCGGACTCAACACGAAGTCGACATAGTCGTCGACGAACCGACGATGCCCCTTTGAATCGAGCTCAATGATGAGCAGTCCCCGGGCGGAATCGCGATCGCCACGCCACGCCGCCAGGAGCGGTTCGAGGCCGATCCGATCGGGGCCGCCGATCACATCGCCGTAGGCAGCGGTTGCCTCGATCAGGACATCCAGGTCGCGAACCGCTCCGAGCAGGCCGGCCAGGTCGCGCAACCGGTTCCTGAACGCCTTCGTCTTCTCCGGCTGATAGGCATCGCCGAAGACCCGCCACGCGGCTCGCATCCGGCGGGTGGCGACGCGCATCCCGTGAAGCTCCTCGGGGTCCTCGCCGGAGCGAGTGCCGGGTTCCCGGGCGAGCATGCGGGCAAGGTGGAAGCGAAGGACCTTGCGGCCCGCCTCGGCATGGAGGTCCTCGGCGGTAACGCCGGGCGTCTTCGTGCTCGGCAGCCGCTCGTCGACCGGCTCGGCCGGCGCCCTGGCGGCTTTGCCTCTCGGCGTATCGGGCTCGAGCCCCGCTTCGGGCAACTCGAGCGGGTCGTCCGATTCGCGCGGCAGGTCGAGGATCGGGACGTCGTCGGCGTCTTCGTCGGCATCCTCGTCGGCATCGTCCGTTTCGTCGGCGGCCGCCTCGGGTTCGGCCGGCTCGTCGGGCTCATCAAGCCGAATCTCGAGCTCTGGCTCCGAGGCGGCTGTCGTTTCGACGACCGGCACCGTGACCAGCTCGGTCACGACTGCCGGCATCGGCTTGGGCGTCGGGTCCGGCGGGGCTGGAGCCGACGCTGTCGGCGCGTCCGCTTGGAGTCCTGGCCTGGGCCGGGCGATCGGCCTGGCAGCCACGGGCGCTGCCGGCGGGGCACTGGCCGCGGCCGCGGCTCGCACGGCCGCCGCCGCTGCCATCGCCCGGGCGAGCTTCGATTCGACCGTCGCGGCGAGCCCGGGTCGCCCGTCGAGCAACCCGAGCAGGGGACCGAGCGCCGTTTCGGGACCCCGGGTCAGCTCGGCCTCGAGTTCGGTGAACCGCTCGACCGTCCGACCGTTGACCATGATCCGGGCCTCGTCGAGGCTCAGCTCAACCGCCGCCTCATCGGTCGCGAAATCGCGCTTGCGCCGGTATTGCCGGATCGTGACGACCTCATGCAGGGGCCGATCTCCGATCAGTTCCAGGAGACGATCCCGGGCAGCCGAGGCAGGCCATGATGCCGGCGGCAGGTCGGGATCGGCCGGACCCTCGAGCTCCTCGCGTCGGCGGTAGGCGCCCGCCACCGAGCCCGCCGACTTGACCGTCAGGGTTGTCTCGCCCGCTTCGGCCCGGAGCCGGACGCCGACCTTGCCCGCCTCGAGGATCCCGTCGGGCGTGTCGAAATAGGTGTCGTTGTGCTCGACCACCCGGATCTCGCCGACGGGTGCGAAACCACCGAGGCGGTCGGCCGCCAGCAACCGTTCGCCGATGGCCAGATCGGCAACCTGGTACTTCAGCTCGACCTCGATCGGCCGGGGCACGGTCACGCCCGCGGATCCAGCGAGCCGCTGCCGAGGCCCGGCCGGTGGGGCTGGCTGGGCACGGCGCTGTAGATCAGGGTCCGCTCCTTCATCGCGGCGAACGTGTCGATCGTGCCCTCGCTGCCGTTGAGCTCCTCGGTCCGCCGCCAGACAGCGTCGCTGCCGAGTTGCCACGAACGACGGTCGTCGGCCAGGAGCGTCGCGATCACCTCGGCGATCCGGGCGCCGGCCTCGGCATCCTCGACCGGCACGACCGCCTCGATCCGGCGGTCGAGGTTGCGCTCCATCAGGTCGGCCGAGCCGATGTACCACTCCTGGGCACCGTCGTTGCTGAAGCCCCACACCCGGGAGTGCTCGAGGAACTCGCCCACGATTGAACGGACCCGGATCCGGTCGGAGACGCCGGGCAGACCGGGCTGGATCGAGCAGATCCCGCGCACGATCAACTCGACGTCGACGCCGGCGCTGCTCGCCCGGTACAGGGCCGCAATGCAGGCTGGATCGACGATCGCATTGACCTTCAGGACGATCCGGGCCGGCCGGCCGGCAGCGGCATTGGCGATCTCCCGGTCGATCAGCTCGATCACCCGGCTGCGCATCCCATGGGGGGCCACGATCAGGCGCCGGAACGTGCGCTGGCGGGAGAGGCCGGTGAGCACATTGAACAGATCGGTGACGTCCGCCCCGATCTCGGGCCGGCAGGTCAGCAGCCCGATGTCCACGTACAGGCGGGCCGTCTTGGGGTTGTAGTTGCCCGTTCCGATATGGACGTACCGTCGGAGCAGGTTGCCCTCGCGGCGGACGACGAGGGCGGTCTTCGAGTGGGTCTTGAGCCCGACCAGGCCGTATACGACATGGGCGCCGGCCCGCTCCAGCTTGCGCGCCCACTCGATGTTCTGTTCCTCGTCGAAGCGGGCCTTGATCTCGACCAGGACGACCACCTGCTTGCCCCGCTCGGCGGCCCGGATCAGGTCGCGCACGATCGGCGAGTCACCCGACGTCCGGTACAAGGTCTGCTTGATCGTGAGGACGTCCGGGTCCTCGGCCGCCTGCGAGATGAACCGCTCGGTCGATGCTGCGAACGACTCGTAGGGGTGGTGGACAAGGATGTCACCAGCCCGGATGGCCGCGAAGACGTCGACCGGCTCGTCCTCGTCGGGTGGCATCAGCCGGGGCGGGGTGACCGGTGTCCAGGCCGGGCGCTGGAGCTCGGGCAGGTCGAGATCGGCGATCTGCCACAGGCCGGTGAGGTCGAGCATCCCGCTGATGTCGTAGGCATCGTTCTCGGTCAGCCCGATCCCGTTGAGCAGCAGCCGGCGGGTCGCGGCCGGCATGCTCCGCTCGACTTCAAGTCGAACTGCTTCGCCGAAACGACGCCGGCGGAGCTCCTCCTCGATCGCCATCAGGAGGTCATCGGCCTCGTCCTCCTCAATTGCCAGGTCGGCGTTGCGCGTGACCCGGAAGAGGTGGGCCTCGACGATCTCGAGGCCGGTGAACATCGTGTCGAGGTTGTTGGAGATCACCTGGTCGAGCAGGACGTAGGTGGTCGAGTCGACCTCCATCAGCCGGGGCAGGACCGGCGGCACCTTCACCCGGGCGAAGCGGCGTTCGCCCGTCTCGGGGTCACGCAGGCCGACTGCGATCGACAGGCTGAGGGTCGAGATATACGGGAATGGATGACCGGGATCCACGGCCAGCGGGGTCAGGACCGGAAAGACTTCATCGATGAACCGCTCGCGCAGGCGGGCGTGGTGCTCGGGGACCGCGGCGTAGTCGAGGATTCGCACGTCGGCCTCGGCCAGCTTCGCCCGGATCCGGGCGAACAGCAGGCCCTGCTCCTCGACCAGGGCCTGGACCCGTGGCCGGATCGTCCGGAGCTGCTCCTCCGGGGTCCGGCCGTCGGGCGAGCTCCGAACGGCCGACGCAGCAACCTGCTGGCGCAGGCCGGCAACCCGGACCTGGAAGAACTCGTCCAGGTTGGAGGCGAAGATCGCCAGGAACTTGGCCCGCTCGAGGAGCGGGTTGCGCTCATCGCGCGCTTCGTGGAGGACGCGTGCGTTGAAGTCGAGCCAGGACAGCTCCCGGTTGACATAGGGCAGCACAGGTCCACCGGCGGGCCGTCGGGCCCGGGGTGCGCGAGCGACCCGCTCGGGCCGGACGGCAGTCATCGGTGGGTGTCTCCTGGGGGGCTGGCGACGGGTTGAGCCGGCTCGACGGGCCGGCCGGGCAAGCGTAGCACGGCCCCCGGCCTGCTCCGGAACCATCCGGAGGTCAGTCCTCGGCCATGTACCGCCGGTCACCCGTTGCCGGTTGCAGGTAGACCCGCATCCGGCGACCCGATGCCGGATCGACGAACACTTCGTTGGTCACCCGGAAGCCCGGCGGCAGGGCGCCGGCGGGCTCGCCGCCGCCCGGACCGGCCGCCTCGTTGCGGAGGTCGGCGGCAACCGAGCGGTAGCGCGACCGCTCATAGAGGACGGCGAGCAGGATGGCGCCGCCGGTCACGACCGTGACCAGGCCCGTGAACCGTTCGCCGGACGTCACCATCAGGCCGAAACCAAGCAGGATCGTGATCCCGCCGGCGAAGGCCAGGATGACCCGGGCTGCGGCGATCATCACGGCTTACTCGCTGGCTGGCTGGCTGGCCGTGTCGGCCACGAGCACGACTGCCGTGCCGTAGGCCACGATCTCGGACATCGTCTGGCCGATCTCCGAGCTGTCGAAGCGCATCGACAGGATCCCGTTGGCGCCCATCAGGGTGGCGTTCTGGACCATCCGGTCGATCGCCTGGCGGCGGGTGTCCTCGAGCAGGCTGGTGTACTCGTGGATCTCGCCGCCCACGAGGGAGCGCAACCCTGCGGCCAGGTTGCCGGCCAGGCCCCGGCTGCGGACGACCAGGCCGAAGACATGGCCTTTCGTCTCGGCAACCCGGTAGCCGCCGACGGATGGCGTTGTGGCAATGATCATGACGAACCTCCTAGGCGGGCCCGTGGCTGGCATGACTGCCGGTGGCCAGGCTCGGCCGTCCGTCACCCAGGCGGGCCTCGGTGCATTGGTCACAGGGGCACATCTCGCGCAGGGCGCTGAACGTGTAGAACCCCGTGTGGTGGCCGTCTCCCCAGGTGGGGGCCACGGCGTACTGGCCGACCAGGGCGATATCGACAAGCCGGACCTGGTCGGATGTGAGCGTTGGCGCCGAGTCGAGCCAGCCCGGCAGTCCCGCCTCCCCGCGGCAGTAGGCACACGGGCACAGCCAGCGCAGGGTGGTCGTGGGGTAGGTCGTCGCGTGACCGTCGCGCCATTCGATCGCCAGCGTGCCGGCGGCCCGATCGGCGTGGATCCGGGCGGGGTCGCTCGAGTTCACCATGGAATGATGGTAGCCACAAGTGGCCTTTGCGGCCGGGCGGCTCGGGCTGGGACCTCTGTACCGATGGCATGACCGTGCCGGGCGTGCGATCCTCGGGCCATGACCCTCTTGCTTGAAGGCCTGTCGAAGCGATTCGGCCGGGTGGTTGCGCTCGACCAGGTTGGCTTCCGGGTGGAACCGGGCGAGATCTTCGGCTTCCTGGGGGCCAACGGGGCCGGCAAGACGACCGCCATGCGGATCATCCTGGACATCCTTCGGGCAGACAGCGGCAGCGTCTCGTGGCGGGGCCGGCCGAACACGGCGCTCCCGCGTCGGACGTTCGGCTACCTGCCCGAGGAACGCGGGCTTTATCCCCGGATGCGCGTCCTGGATCAGCTGGTCTTCTTCGCCGGGCTGTATGGCGTGCCCCTGGCCGATGCCCGGCGCGACGCGCTGGGCTGGCTCGAGCGCTTCCGGGTGCCCGAGCTCGCCGGGCGCCGGGCGGACGAGTTAAGCAAGGGCAACCAGCAGAAGATCCAGTTCATTGCCGCGATCCTGCACGACCCCGAGGTCGTCCTGATGGATGAGCCGTTCACCGGCCTCGACCCGGTCAACGTCTCCCTGCTGCGGGGCGCCTTCCTCGAGCTGGCCGCCCGGGGCAGGACGCTGGTCTTCTCGACCCACCAGATGGAGATGGTCGAAATGATGGCCGACACGATCGCGATCATCGATCGGGGACGCCTGGTCACCGCCGGCTCGACTCGCGAGGTCCGTCGGCGGGCGGGCCGGACGATCGTGCGGCTGGCCGTCCGCGATGACCGGGACCTGGCCTGGGTCGCCGCGCTGCGGGGCGTCAAGGTGATCCGCTCGCTCCCCGACATCAGCGAGTTGTCGGTCGAGCCCGGGATCGATCCCCAGTCGATCCTGCAGGCTGCCCTTGCCCGAGGCGGCGAGGTCACCTGTTTCGAGATCGCCGATCCGTCGCTGGAAGAGATCTTCATCGAACTCGTCGGCCACCCGGTCGACGAAGGGACGCTGGCCGATCCAGCGCTGCCGGCCGAGTCCGCGGCATGAGTCACCCGGACGGGGGGATCCTGCCCAACGCCCGGCTCGTGGCCCGGCGCGAGTATGTGGAGAAGGTCCGCAGCCGGGCCTTTGCCGTGGCCACGGCCATCCTGATCGTTGTGGCCGTGTCCGCCGCGCTCGTGCCGATTGGACTGCGGGCCCTGAACAGGGGCCAGGTCACCCGGATTGGCGTCGTCTCGAGTCAGCCGGACACCACCGCTCGGGTGATCAGCCTCGTGTCCGACTACCTGAACCCGGTGGCGGCCGGGGTCGACCCTGCAACGGTCCGGCTGCACTACGTCCTGACGGCCCAGGCAAACCTTGCGACCGGCCTTGCCAACGTCCGGGCCGGTCGGATCGGGAGCCTGCTCGAGGTGAGCATCGAGCCCGACGGTGGGCTCGACTTCACCTTCCACGGCAACGACGGCCCGACGAGCGGGACGATCCAGAAGCTCCAGGTGGCAACCTTCGGGGCGGCCGTGATCGTGTACTCGCAGAATCTGCCCCACACGGCCGGGGGGCCAGGGTTCCATCAGCCGGCGTTCGACCTTCAGCCGACCGACGGAGGATCGAGCGTCGCGCCGGTCGATGCGACGGTCACCGGCAGCCGGACCCTGCTCGCCTCAGTCATGATCGTCCTGATCTTCATCACCCTGACGATCTACGGGATGTGGGTGGCCACCAGTGTCGCCTCGGAGAAGGCCAGCCGGGTGATGGAGCTGCTGATCAGCGCCGCGACGCCGCGCCAGCTGCTGGTCGGCAAGGTGGTGGGTGTCGGGGCGGCCGGGCTGACCCAGTACCTCGCGATTCTCGTCCCGGCCACGATCGTTCTCGTGCTCCAGGATCCGATCGCTACCGCCCTGATCGGCCGGGCCGATGCGACCGACGCTCCGCTGGTGGGCCTGACCCTGCCGATCCTGCTGGCCTTCGGGGCCTTCTTCATCCTTGGTTTCCTGCTGTATGCCTTCGTGTACGCGGCGGCCGGGTCGCTGGTGAGCCGCCCGGAGGACGTCCAGCAGCTGGCGTTGCCCCTCAGCTTCATCTCCCTGGCCGGCTACTTCGCGGCCATCTCGAGCATGGCCACGATCAACTCGAGCTCGATCGCGTTCCTGTCGTACCTGCCCTTCTTCAGTCCCTACGTGATGCTCTCGCGGGTCATGCTCGGCCATGTTGAAAGCTGGGAGATCGTCCTGTCGCTCGGTCTGCTGGTGGCCACGATCGCTGGCTCGGCCTGGTTCGCCGGCCGGATCTACGGGGCGGGCGTCCTCCTGTACGGGCAGCGGCCGGGCCTCCGGACGTTCCTGCGGGTGGCGATCCGACCCGGCGGGGGCTGACGGCCTGGCCGCGGTTGACGGTCCGGCCGCCTACGGCCCGGGGTCGTCGAGGGGCAGGCGTCGAATCAGGGCCAGGATCGGCGGGCCGGCAGGGGTGTTGGGGGCCGGCTGAGCGGACGACGTCCCGGCGCCCGGCGGTCGCTGGACCACCGCCCCGGCGGCATCACGGCGGACGGCGATCAGGCGCCACAGGCTGCTGCTGACCCCGGCCAGGTACGGTCCGCGTCGATCGCGAGCGAGGACCCAGCCGACCCCCTGGTCGGCGGCCGCGGCACACAACGCCCGGCCTTCGCCGGCGATCATCGGGACGGGCACGATTGCCGGAGACGGGCTGAGGACGCGGGCCAGCCGGGCGCGCCGCTTGGCGAGCGGCTCGCTGACGAGGGAACGGCCGTCGATCGACAGCAGGTCGTAGACGAGATACGCGAGACCAGGGCCCGGCCGGCCCTCAAGCCGGCCGGCCAGGCCGGCCTCGTCGAGCCGGCCATCTTCATCGACGGCGACGAGGGTGCCGTCGAGGATCGCCGAGCGAGCAGCGAGGCGCTCGGGCAGGTCGGCGATCTCGGGCACGCGCTCGGTCAGCAGGACCCCGTCGGCGCTCACCAGGCGGACCTCAAGGGGCGCCGGGTCGCCCCGGTCGCGGCCGACGTAGGCGAGGGCGCGCTCGCCGCCCCACCACGGTTCGAACAGGATCTCGGGGTCATCAAACGGGCCGGCGGCCAGCTGGGCCAGCATCGGGCGCAGGGAGGCAGGCCAGCCAGCCGGGTCCGACGGCAGGGCGAGTGAGAGCTGATCGGCCATCGGCTCGATGGTAGCGCTAGACTCGCCAGATGGCGCGCGTACCTCGACCCGACGACCTCTACCGCTTTCGCATCCCGACCGACCCGCAGGTCGCGCCGGGCGGAGAGCGCGTCGCGTTCACCGTGCAGACGGTGGCCCCCGGCCGGGATGGCTATCGCCAGGCGATCTGGTCGGCGCCATTCGACGGCTCGGTTCCCGCCGGTCAGCTGACCCTCGGTAGCCGGCACGACTCGAGTCCCCGGTTCAGCCCGGACGGGCGCAGTCTGGCCTTCCTGTCCGATCGGCGCACCGCGGTCGAGGAAGAGCCGGCCGCCGCCACTGACCGCGAAGATGCCGTCCAGGTCTACCTGTTGCCGCTCGACCGGCCGGGCGAAGCCCGTCGGCTGACGAACCTGCCCCGGGGCGTCGACGAGTTCGCCTGGTCGCCCGATGGCGGGCGCCTCGCCCTCGTCAGCTCTTCCCACGCCGCCACGGTCGCCGAGGATGCTCGCCGCCGAGGCCGGCCCGCGGGCGCTGCCAAGCCCGGCGATCCGCCCCGCTCGGATCTCCATTTCATCGATCGGTTGCGCTCGATGGCGAACGGCCGCGGCTGGGTCTACCACCGGATCGGCCGGTTGTGGGTCGTCGATGTCGCGACCGGCGCGGCCACCCTCGTGCACGCCGGACGGGCGCCGGTCTCCGAACTGGCCTGGTCGCCGGATGGCAGCCGGATCGCCTACAGCGCGGATCGTGGCCGGGACGACGACCTCGGGTTCCACAGCGACGTTTGGGTCGTGCCGGCGACCGGCGGTCGATCCGTCCGGATCACCGGTGGTGGGGGAGGACTCGGCGGTCGCGGGGTCTTCGGTTCGCCCGCCTGGCTACCCGACGGGCAGACCCTGGCCATCCTCGGACATCGCTGGGGGGGCGGCGCCGGATCTCGAGCCGATGTCTGGGTGATGGCCGCAGACGGCTCCGAGTCCGGGCCACACGCTGGGCGCAACCTGACCGCCCCGGCAGACCTCGTGATCGATTCGGCCATGAACAGCGACGTGACGATCGGTGAGAACAATCGGATCGTGGTCGCGCCCGACGGACGTTCGGTCTACTTCAGTGCCCCGGTCGAGGGCTCGTTCGAGCTATGGCGGGTCCCGGTTGGGGGTGGCCCGGTCGAGCGGCTGACAACCGGCCGGCACTACTACTCGTCGTTCGGGCTTGCCGCCACGAGTCGCGCCGGGAGTGGCGCCGGGAGTGGCGCCGCGGTCCGGATCGCGGCCGTTCGCTCAGCACCCACCGAGCTGCCGGAGGTCGTGGCCCTGGACGTGCCGGGCGGACGGTTGCGGGCCCAGGTTGATCACCGGCCGGTCAGCGACCTGAACCGTGAGGTGGTCGAGGAGATCGCGCTGGTCGCACCCGAGACACGCTGGACGGAAGTCGAGGGCCGCCGGATCCAGGGCTGGTACCTCCCGCCCAACCCGCTTGCGGCAACGGCTACGGGCCAGGGCGCGGCGGCCGCGAGGCCCGCCGCAGTGTCCACCGGGAGCCGGCGGCGGACCGGCCGGGGCGGACCCCCACCGCTGGTGGTCGAGATCCACGGTGGTCCGCACACGCTTTACGGCTGGAGCCCGTTCTGGGAGTGGCAGGTGCTGGCCGGGGCCGGGATGGCCGTCTGGGCGGCCAACCCCCGGGGCTCGCAGGGCTACGGAGAAGCGTTCAATGCGGCGAACTTCCGGGACTGGGGCCCGGGGCCGATGCGCGACATCATGGCCGGCGTCGACGGCCTGATCGCCGAGGACCTGGCCGATCCCGGCCGGCTGGGCGTCACCGGCGGTTCGTACGGCGGCTACCTGACCAGCTGGATCGTGGGCCACACGGATCGATTCCGGGCGGCGATCACCTGTCGCTCGGTCAACGACCTGACCAGCCAGATGTCAACCGGTGACATCGCCGGACCAGCCTTTGGCCGGCTCGAGTTCGGCGCGGCCCCATGGGAAGACCCCGATCTGTATCGCTGGCACTCGCCCCTGACCTACGCCAGCCAGATCCGGACGCCCCTCCTGATCCAGCACTCGGAGCGCGACCTGCGCACCCCGATCGGGCAGGCCGAGGAGCTGTTCACCGTCCTGCGCTCGCTGCACCGGCCGGTCCGGATGATGCGGGTGCCCGATGAGAGCCATGAGCTGACGCGCTCCGGGACGCCCTTCCGGCGGGTCGAGAACGCGGCCCAGATCAGGGCCTGGTTCGAGCACTACCTGGTCGATCGGCGGACGGGCCTGCCGCGCCTGCCGCGGGTCCGGGCCGGGCTCTAGGGTGACCACGATCCGGCGGCCCGTGGACACGGCTGCCCACGAGCGGGCCAACGAGCTGATCCGGTCGTTCGACGCCCGGGCCGGCTCGTTGGGCAACCTCCTCGGCCGGGTGACCCCGGTCGACCAGGTTGGCGTCGAGGAGCGGGTGGACGCCCTGAAGCGGCGCTCGATCAAGGCCGATTCGAAGCTCTGGGCGCTCGACCTGGCGATCCGGATGATCGACCTGACCACGCTCGAGGGCAAGGACACGCCGGGCAAGATCCGGGCACTCTGCGCCAAGGCGATCCAGCCGCAGGCGGGCGACGCTTCCATCCCCCACGTGGCCGCGATCTGCGTCTATCCGGCCCTGGTCGCCGAGGCGAAGGAGGCCCTGGGCACGTCAGGGGTCCGGGTCGCCAGCGTCGCCACCGGCTTTCCCTCGGGCCAGACCTTCCTTGATCTCAAGCTGACCGAGACCCGCCAGGCGATCGAGGCCGGCGCCGACGAAATCGACATGGTGATCGATCGGGGCGCCTTCCTGGCCGGCGACTACGCGACGGTCTTTGATGAGATCGTGGCGATCAAGGATGCCTGCGGCGAGACTCATCTCAAGGTGATCCTCGAGACCGGCGAGCTCGAGACGTACGACAACGTCCGGCGGGCGAGCGTCCTGGCGATGGCCGCCGGGGCCGATTTCATCAAGACCTCGACCGGCAAGGTGACGCCGGCGGCGACCCTGCCGGTCACCCTGGTCATGCTCGAGGCGATTCGCGACTTCGAGCGGGCCACCGGGCGGGCCGTGGGGATGAAGCCGGCCGGCGGGATCCGCGTCGCCAAGGAGGCGATCCAGTACCTCGTCGTCCTGTACGAGACGCTCGGCCCGCGCTGGATGACCCCCGAGCGCTTCCGCTTCGGTGCCTCGAGCCTCCTCAACGACGTCCTGATGCAGATCGAGAAGCAGCGCACCGGCCGCTACCAGGGCCCCGACCACTTCAGCCTGGACTGACGCGGCCCGGTCTGCTCGCCGGCTTGGGGCGGGCCGTGGTCGCCGGGCCGGGTGGCTCCGGGCTTGGCCGTGGTCTCCGGGCCTCGGCAGCCCGGCTCAGGCCTCGGCACCGGCTTGGCCAAGCCTCGGCAGCCTCGGGTCGCCCCCAAAACTTGGCAGATACCAGCCCGGGTGGTATTGGGCCGGAAGCGGGCCTCGTTTCGAGCGATTCCGCTGACGTGGAGGCTTGGTTCGTGCGTGGCCCGGTCGGCTCGGGAGGCGAATCCGGCCGAAAGCCACTCTCGATCCCGCCTACTACCACCCGGGCTGGTAAACGCCAAGAACCGCGGACGGCGGGGCCGTCCAACCGCCTCGGGCCCGACTTCTTCCGGATTATCGGTGGCCGGAGTGGTGCGCAAGGAATCTGCCCGCTCGGTAGCCTCAGGCGCGGCGCCACGATGCACCTCCGTGCACGAATCGTGGCGACCGCCGGGCCGAAGGTCACCGGCTAGGCTCGATTCCTTCCGTACGACTCCGTGGGCCAGTACTCCGGAAGAATCGCTCAGCTGTTGTGGCGTCGGGCGGCCGCCCTCAGGGGCAGGAGTCGGTCTTGTACCAGTCGGCCGTGATACCGCTCGAGACCGTGTTGCGCTCGGGCTCGGGGAGTGCCGACCAGCCAGGGGAGTAGAAGTAGGCGACGCATCGATCGGCGCTGAAGGCGCTTTCTGGTCCGATCGAGGCCCCTGCGCCGAGGTTGATATAGAGGTACTGGACCGGCACGCCGACCAGGTCGAACTCACCCTTTAGCTCGGCCAGGTCGTCGCTCGCCTGCTGGTCAAATGCGACCGCGGGCGGACCACCGGCGCCGAACACTCGACAGAACTCGTCCGACGGGTCCGACGAGAACGCACCTCGTCTGGACAGGAAGAAGACGCAGGCAGGCTGATCGGTCCTCGGTTCGACCATGTACGCATCGATGTGGAGCCGCTTGATGATCGGGAAGAGCCCCTCGAGGCTTGTCACCGAGACGTTCGCCTTGGTTGGTGGCAGGCACCCGGCCACCAACCCGGCGATGACGATCAACAACGCCAGGGATGATGCTCGCCGAAGACGGTGACTGGACACAGCCTTCTGACTGGATGCAGTCGTGGGATGTGATGGGTTGGCGAGACGTCAGATCAGGTCCGCGTCCGGCGGGACTCGCGATACCACGGGATCGTGAGCCGCTCGGCCATCCCAACTAGCAGCCACAGGAACAGGGTCAGCACGGCCGTCACCAGGATCGCCCCGAAGACGAGGTCGGTTCGGAACAGGTTCTTGCTCAGGATGATCCAGATCCCCAGACCGTTCACCGCCCCGACCTGCTCGCCGAAGATCGCCCCGATCACGGCATAGGTCACCGCGATCCGCAGGCCGGTGAAGAACGAGGGCAGGGCGCCCGGCAGGCGCAGCTTCAGCAGGATCTGGCGGTGGCTGGCAGCCATGGTCTCGAGCAGGCTGGTGGCGTCGCGCTCGGTCCCGGCCAGGCCGTCGAGGAGGGCCACCGCGACAGGGAAGAAGGTCACCAGCACGACGACCAGGACCTTGGGCACCAGCCCGATCCCAAACCAGATGACCAGAAGTGGAGCCACAGCCACGATCGGGATCGTCTGGCTGGCCACCAGGAGGGGATAGATTGCCCGCCGGATCCAGCCGATCGAGTCCATCCCGATCGCCACGACCACGGCGAAGACGACCGAGACGCTGAACCCGACGACGGTCTCGAGGAGGGTCGTCAGGGCGTGCTCGGCAGCCGTCCCCCGCGCATCCCAGAGGGCGCTGAGGATCCGGCTCGGTGGCGGCAGGACGATGGGATCAACGGCCAGGGCCCGGACAAGGACCTCCCAGGCGACCAGGGTCGCGGCCACGACGAGCAGGCTCGGCCACGCTCGCCGGACGATGTTCACGGCAGGTAGGCGTTGGTGAAGTAGGTCGAGAAGTCGGGCCGGCCGGTCAGCGGCTTGCCGTCCGGTCCGGCCAGCACGCCGGCGTCATAGAGGAAGCCCGATGCCGCATTCCAGGTCGCCAGTGTCTCCGGTCCAACCGCGCCGGCCGGGTCGAGATACAGCTTTTGGGCAGCCAGGTAGTTGGCGCTGTCCCTGGGCAGGGCCAGGTTGGCGTCGAACACGCCCGGGTTGGCGGCGATCAGCTCGGTGGCCGCCTCTGCCGGGTCGCTGGCCGCCAGTTGAAAGCCGCGCACCGTGGCGGCCAGGAAGCGTTTCGCGACCTCTCCGTTGGCCGCCAGCCAGGCGTTGTTGCAGACGAGCACGACGGCATACTCATCGGGCACGCCGTAATCCGGGAAGGCGAACGTCCGGAGAGCGATCCCACGCTCCCTTGCCTCGATCGCCTCCCACGCGCTGAACGTGATCGCCATGTCGGCCTTGCCCGCGTAGAGGGCCTCGTAGGCGGCCGTGTCGAGGGT
>JBBRIM010000035.1:0-16791 GCA_038221095.1 Candidatus Limnocylindrales bacterium | reverse complement strand
CGTCGACGAGGTGCTCGCGTTCAAGATGCCCGGTGCCGGAATCCCGAATTTCGTGCGCAAGGCCGCCCAGATTGCCCGGGCGGGCATTTACGATGTCCGGGTCCACCGCGACGAGGTCCTCATGCCGATCATTCGCCACTGGCGGATCTTTGAACTGAGCAACCTGAGCGAAGCGGCGGAAGAGGCCCGTCGACGCCTGTCGGAGCACCTCGACAGCCTGGAGGCGGCGGCCCGGCGCTTCGAGGAGCGCCTGGCCGGCTCGTCCCTTCCACGGATCACCGCCAGCTGACCAGTCAAGCCGTCTGACCAGTCAAGGAGAACCACCGCGATGAGCGCAGCGCGCAATGACGATCGGCAGACCAAGTTCCTGCTCGACGAGGATCAGATCCCGCGGGCCTGGTACAACATCGCAGCGGACCTGCCGATCCCACCCGCGCCGGTTCTCCACCCGGGCACCGGCCAGCCGATCGGCCCGGCCGATCTCGCCCCGCTCTTCCCGATGGCCCTGATCGGCCAGGAGGTCAGCACCGAGCGCGAGATCGAGATCCCCGGCCCGGTTCGTGAGGCCTACCGCCTGTATCGGCCCAGCCCGCTCTTCCGGGCTCACCGGCTCGAGGCGGCCCTGGACACCCCTGCCCACATTTACTACAAGTACGAGGGCGGCAGCCCGGCCGGCAGCCACAAGCCGAACACGGCGATCGCCCAGGCCTTCTATAACAAGCAGGAAGGCACGAAGCGGATCGCGACCGAGACGGGTGCCGGGCAGTGGGGCAGCGCGCTGGCGTTTGCCGGAGCCCTGTTCGACCTCGAGATCAAGGTCTACATGGTCCGGGCCAGCTACGACCAGAAGCCGTACCGACGGATCCTGATGGAGACCTACGGGGCCGAGGTCGTGGCCAGCCCCAGCCCTACGACCAACTACGGTCGGAGCGTCCTGGCCGAGCATCCGGATAGCCCGGGCTCACTGGGCATGGCCATCAGCGAGGCCGTCGAGGATGCAGCCACCCGGGACGACACGAAATACAGCCTGGGCTCGGTCCTCAACCACGTCCTGATCCACCAGAGCGTGGTCGGTCTCGAGGCGATCGCCCAGATGGCGATGGCCGGCGAGGAGCCCGACGTGATCATCGGCTGCGCCGGTGGCGGTTCGAACTTTGCCGGACTGACCTTCCCGTTCCTCGGTCAGACCTTCCGCGGCGGCCGCAAGTACCGGGTGATCGCGGCCGAGCCAGAGGCGGCCCCGTCGCTGACCCGGGGGGTGTACGCCTTTGACTTCGGCGATACCGGCAAGATGGCCCCGATCGTGAAGATGTTCACCCTCGGGTCTGACTTCATCCCGGAACCGATCCATGCGGGCGGCCTGCGCTACCACGGCATGGCGCCGCTGGTCAGCCTGCTGATGGACCACGGCGACATCGAAGCGCGCGCCGTCCACCAGCGTCCGGCCTTCGCGGCCGGGGTGGCCTTCGCCCGGGCCGAGGGGATCCTGCCGGCCCCCGAGTCGTCGCACGCGATCCGGGTGGCCATCGACGAGGCGATCGCGGCCAAGGCCACCGGCGAGAAGAAGGTGATCCTGTTCAACCTGTCCGGCCACGGTCATTTCGACCTGGCCGCCTACGAGCGCTACCTGGCCGGCACCCTCGAGGACTACGAGTACGTGCCCGACGAGGCCGCCCTCGCTGCCCTGCCCAAGGTCGGCTGAACCGGACGGCTAGCCGGTCGCAGCCCGCCGGATCTTCATTTCGCGACCGGCCAGGCCCGTGATCACGCCGCGCCCCGCCGCGACCCGGAGCAGGAAACAGACCCACATCCGATAGGGCGCATACGCCTCAGTCAGCTCCATGATCGCGGCCGGCTCGGGTCGATCGCCGAGTCCGTGGAGATGGCCAAGGGCTGCGATCGACAGCGGTTCGTCGGGAAACACGTCGGCGATGCCGCAGCCGCGCAGGTAGATCCCGGCCGACCAGAACGGACCGATCCCGCGGATCGACCGGAGAAGCTCCGGGCCCGCCTCGTCGCCCAGTGCCCGGAGCCGATCGGCATCGAGGATCCCGTCGAGGGCCGCCTGGGCAACAGCGTGCAGCCGGACCACCTTCTCGGCGGCCAGGCCGGGCAGCGAGGTCACCGACAGGAGCCGTTCGGGCATGGGGAAGCTCCAGGCGTCGGCTCCGGCGACCGTGAGCCGCGTGCCGTACTCGGCGATCAGCCGGTCCTGGATTCGGGCCGCCTGGGCCATCGAGATGCGGGCGCTCAGGATCGCCCAGGCCGCCGTCTCGTAGGGCGAGGTGAAACAGACCGGCCGGAGGCCGGCAAACGCCGCCATCACCGGCGCGAGCGCAGGATCGCGCCGGGGGACGTCAGGATAGCCAGACCCGTCGACATCGAGCGAGAAGGTCCGGGCGACCTGGGCCGCCACAGCCTCGATCCGACCCGAGCCCGCGACTTCGCCTCGCAGCGCGCCGTCCTCGAACCGGAGGGCCACGCCGACCGGGCCGAAATCGCCGTCGAGCGGGAAGGCCAGCCGAAGCGTCCCCTTCGGGTCCGGGCCGCCGTCGGAGGCAAACCGGCTGGTCGGCCCAAACCTGGCCAGGACGTCAAGGGCCGCAGACCACGAGAACGGACCCCTGGGTTCGATCGAGAACGCGCTGGCGGTGGTCGCGAACATCGAGGTCGGCTCCTGCTGGGCGGTGGGACAGGACCTACGGTGAGGACCAGGCCTCTCGAACCTTAGCGGCCGAGGGCGGCGAGGAGTTCATTCCAGGCGGCCAGGTAGGAATCGACGTCTTCGTCGGCCGCCGGGATCGAGGCGACCGGCCCCGCCCCGACGATCGCCTCCCAGACACCCCGGTTGGCCAGCCAGATCCGGATCAGGCGGGTCAGCAGGTCGTCCTGGCAGGCCCGCGCCTCGGCCGCATTGCGAACCGGCTCGCGCTGGAACGTGTAGCCCGAGCGCGGTCCGAGGTGGTGGATATGCCAGGGCAGTCCGACTCGCTCGACGGCAGCCCGCATCCCGTCGGCCAGGCGCGCGCCGAGGCGCTGGGTGCTGGCGTAGGCGGCCGGGGTGAGGATCTCGAGCATCGTCGCCCGGGCGGCAGCCAGGGACAGGGCGTTGCCGAAGAGAGTGCCGCCGATCGCAACCAGGTTCGATCGCTCACCATCGGCACCCTTGGCCTGGGTCAGGACCGCGCCGATCTCGTCGGTCATCCCCCATGCTCCGAAGGGCACCCCACCGGCGATCGACTTGCCGCAGGTGACGAAGTCGGGGTCGAGCCCCCAGGCTGCCGTGAGACCGCCCGGCCCGACGACCTGGGTGTGGGTCTCGTCGAGGGCCAGCAACGTGCCGGTCGCGCGGGTGAGCCGGCGCAGGTCGGCGTGGAAGCCCGGATCGGGCAGGATCAGCCCGAAGTTGTTGGTCAGGACCGGCTCGCTCAGGACGATCGCGATATCCCGGCGCTCGAGCGCCTCGGCCAGCGCGGCCGGATCATTGAACGGGACGAGGACGGTGCCCTCAACCGTGTCCCGGGCAAGCCCCCGCTCTTCGGGAACGAGGCGGCCATCGTCGTCCAGTTCGACGAGGGCCTCCGCCAGGTGGCCGAGGTACTTGCCGTCGAACATCAGGACCTTGTCTCGCCCGGTCACGACCCGGGCGACCCGGATCGCCTCGGTGTTGGCCTGGCTGGCCGACAGGGTGTACTGCCACATCGGCAGCCCATACCGGCGGCCGAGTTCCTCGGAGACCACGATGGCATCCTCGACCGGCAGCAGGAACTGGTGGCCGCGGGCCACCTGCGCGCTGACCGCCCGGACCAGGGGTTCGGGCGCATAGCCGCAGAACATCGACATGTCGGCAATGTTGAAATCGCTGTACGTGTGGCCGTCGACGTCCGTGAACCGGGCACCGTGGCCCTCGGCGGCCCACAACGGCGGATGGTGGTAGCTGCCGACGTGCCAGGCCATCGGGACCCCGTTGGGCATGACCCGCCGACCGCGTTCGAGCAGCGCCAGCGAGCGCGGGTGCTCGCGCGCAAAGCGGGCATCCTCGCGCGTCTTCAGCTCGCGGACGAGCTCCGGGTCCACGGTTGGCATGGCCGCAGCGTACAGGCTGGGACGCGCCCCAGGACCCGGGTCGACCAATGTGCGACGATCCGCGCAGGTGGCAGCTCGCCCTATCGCCGCTCGAGATCGTTGGTCGCACGGTCATCGTGTATGCCCTGTTCCTGGCTGCCCTGCGGATCTTCGGCAAACGCGAGGTTGGCCAGTTCACCCTGTTTGACCTGGCCCTCGTCCTGCTCGTCGCCAACGCACTCCAGCCGGCGATCACCGGCGCCGATCAGTCGATCCCAGGCGCGGCGATCATCATCGTCACGATCTTCGTCCTGAACGGCCTGGTGTCCGCGGCCCGCCAGCGCGTTCCGTGGGTCCGCCGCCTGCTCGAATTCCAGCCGACCGTGATCGGTCGTCGCGGGGAGTGGCTGACCGAGGCACTGGACAAGGAGGGGCTCGACACCGATGACCTCGACGCGGCCCTGCGCGAGCACGGGCTGGACTCGATCAAGGAGATGAAGCTGGCCGTGCTCGAGCAGGACGGTTCGATCAGCATCGTGCCGACCGGCGGGCAGGACGTCCGGATCCGGGCGCGCCATCGGCGCTACAAGCGGCGCACCGGTTGACCGGGTTTCAGCCGGTCGGCCCGACGGCAACCCGGCCCTGCTCGAGGAGCGGGCCGACGACGTCGCTCCAGCTCGGACGCAGCTCGCGATCGATCGCGTAGGCCCCGTAGCCCGGCCGATCGGCCACCCAGGCCAGGCCGGCCCGGCCCATCGCCAGTGCCGCGGTGGCATAGGCATCGGCCAGGGCGAGGCTCGGCCCAGCCACGGTCAGGCTGAGCAGCTCTCGTGGGGCTTGACCGGTGTGCGGATCGAGGATGTGGTCGCCACGCTCGTACAGGCCGGACGTCGCGACGGCCCGACGTTCGGTGGTCCCGCCAAACGACAGCCGGGCAACGACCTGGTCGGCGTGGTGCGGGTGACGGACCCCAACCACCCACGGACGGCCGGGTTCCGGCACGCCCCGCAGGACCACGTCGCCACCGGCATTGATCGCGTAGTTGCGCGCCCCGGCCGCCTCGAGGATGAACGCCGCCTCCTCGACCGACCAACCCTTGACGAAGCCCGAGGGATCGAGGCCACCGGCCAGCCCGGCAGCCCGGATGTCGAAGAAGCCCGCGCTGTCCACCCGGAGCGCCTCGCAACGGGTCAGCACGAAGCGCACCTCCGGCGCGCAGTCGTTCTCGTCGATCTCGCCCCGGGCGAGGCGACTTACCTCGCTGTCCGGCCGCCACGGACTGAACCGGGCGTCGACGTCGATCAGCCAGGCCTCGGCGTCGTCGAGGGCCGCCTCGGGCACGGCCGGATCGCGCAGGTCCATCCCGATCACCGTGCCCATCGTCTTCACGATCCGGCGCGGCCGGGGGACCCGCGGTTCAGGCATGGGCTTGATCGAGGGCCGACTGGAGCGACTGGGCGTAGGCCTCGCTGGTGTACGTGGCGCCCGAGACGATGTCGATATTGGCGCTTTGGGCCGAGAGGACCTCGCCCTGCAGGATCGGCGCGACCGTCTGCGAGATGAACCCGGATCGACCATGGGTGGGCAGCTCCACGGCGGTCACGTCGGTGATCTTGCCGCCGGCCAGGGTGACCTTGACCTGGACGAGGCCGTACGGTTCCTGGACCACGGACCCGGTGAACGTACCGCTGCCGTTGGTGGCCGCCCGGGTCGGCGCCGGTGTGCCCGTGACGGGCTTCTGGGTCGTTCCGGTCACGACCGCCGGGCTGGAGCCCGGGCTGGTCGAGGCAACCGGGGCAACGGCCACCTGGCCCGGTCCGCCGAGTGCGGATGCCGTGCTCGAGGGCGTCTTGAAGCTGAACAGCAGGGCCAGCGCGATGGCGGTACTGACGATTGCGCCAATGGCTCGTTTCGGCATGATGATTCTCCGGATCAGAATTCGAAGCGTTCGAAGTGGATGTGGCCACGGGGCAGGCCCAGGCCCCGCAAGCCGTCACGGACGGCCTCCATCATTGGGGTCGGGCCGCACAGGTAGACCTCCCGGTCCCGGACATCCGGAACCAGGCGGCGGAGGGCCGCCGGAGCGAGCGGATCGTCGGGCATCGCCCGGGAACCGCGGGCGCCGACCAGGTAGTGGACGGCGGCCCCGCGAGCAGCGGCGAGATGGTCGAGTTCGTCCCGAAAGACGATGTCCCTGGGGCGAGTGGCCCGGTACAGCAGGGTCAGCTCGCCGGGCTCGGCGGGGAGCTCCTCGAACAGGGCTCGCAGGGGTGTGATCCCGATCCCACCGGCGATCAGGAGGACCCGCCGGCACAGGCGCCGGGCGCCGGTCAGCATGCCGTAGGGACCCTCGAGATAGACCCGGGTCCCGACCGCCAGCGCCGCCATCGAGGTCGTGTCGTCACCCAGGTCCTTGACCGTCAGGCGGAGCCAGCGCCCATTGGGGGCCGCGGAGATCGAGAACGGGTGACCGCGCCACCAGCCATCGCGCCGGAGGAACCGGACGATGACGAACTGGCCCGCCCGGATCGCAAACCGGTCGAGGTCCCGGCCGCCGAGGTAGATGGAGACGACACCCGGTCCCTCGCGCTCGACATTGACGACCCGGAAGCGGTGGCGGAGTGAGACGACCAGCGGCTGGATGAACCGGAAGATGAGGATCGTCCCGGCGGCAAGCACGTACAGGGCGACCCAGTAGGTCCACGCGATCGGGTCGTTGGCGAAGTCGGTGCCGGTCACGAGCTGATGCCCGAGGCCGAGGGCGATCGCAAGGTAGGCGTACAGGTGGATTCCGTGCCATGTCTCGTACGACAGGCGGCGCCGGGCAAGTCGCACCGAGCTGACTGCTACTCCGACGAACAGGAGGAGCGAGACACCAGCCATCAACATGAACTGGTAGGTCGTGAGCAGGGTCCAGGCCTCGCCGACCAGGTTGCTGCCATCGGCCAGGGCAAAGCCGAGCGTCGTGAACAGGACGTGCAGGACGATCAGCCAGACGCAGCTGAACCCAACCCAGCGGTGAGCGGCGGTCAGGGCGTCCATCCCGACGACCTGTTCCAGCCATGGACTGCGGGACATCAGGACGAGCTGGATCATGGCCAGGTACCCGCCGAAGAGGGCGGTCAGTTCGCCGGCGGCGATGAACCAGCCGCTCGGCGTGGTTAGCAGGCCGGGCCCGCCGTGACGCAGCCACATCGCCGCGATCAGCAGGCCGTTGGCGGCCAGGACGGCCACGATTTCGCGCGTGCGCAGGGACCAGCCCCGGGGCAGTGGAACGGCGCGCCGGTTGCTCGTCATCGCCTGCATCGTTGACGATGCTGCGGGAGCAGGATGAGAGGAGTCTGAGAGCGGGACCGGCCCGACCCTCCGCGGGCGCCGTCAGCCACGGGCCGGCTCGAGCGGGCCGAGCGGCAGCTGGACATCGAAGCGCGCGCCGCCGTCGGGCCGGTTGGCGACCTCGATCCGGCCACGGTGGCGTTCGACGATCCACTGGGCGATCGCCAGGCCCAGGCCGGTCCCCCCAGCCGGCGCTCCAGGTGCCCGCCAGAACCGGTCGAAAACCCGGGGCAGGTCGTCGGGTCGCAGGCCCGGGCCCTGATCCTCGACCGAGAGGGCTGCCAGCCGGCCACTCACCCGCACCGCGACCCGCACCTCGCCACCCGGCGGGCTGTGCCGAATCGCATTGTCGACCAGGATGGTCACGAGCTGACGAAGCCGGACCGGATCGCCGATGACCGCGGCTGGCTCGGGATCGACCACGATCCGGACGTTCTTGTCGGCGGCCGGCTGGGACAGGGTCGAGGCTGCCTCGCCGGCCAGATCGCCCAGGTCGAGGGGCAGCCGGTCAAGTTCGACCGCGCCCGAATCGGAGCGCGCCAGGAGGAGCAGGTCGTCGACCAGGGTGGACAGTTGATCCACCTCGGCGGTGATGTCCTCGAGGGCATCGCCGACGTCGGCCACTGGCTCGGACTGATGGCGGGCCAGGTACTCGACCGAACTGCGGATCACCGTCAGGGGCGTGCGCAGCTCGTGGCTCGCATCGGCGGCAAATTCACGCTGGCGGCGGAGCGCCAGGCGCTGGCTTGCAAGCGAGGTCCGGATCGGAGCAAGGGCGCGCCGAGCGTAGAAGGCGCCGAAACCGCCGGCGATCAGGACCGCGAGGAGCCCGCCGAAGAGGAGCACATCGACGATGACGTCGAGGGTTCTCTGCTCGGCTGTCCGGTCCTCGATGACCTGGATCACGACCGGGCCGACCCGGCTCGACGCGGTGATGCTGAGGATCCGCACCGGAACGTTGGCGAGGCTGGTGTCACGGACGTCCCGGCCCGACTGCCAGGCTGCGGCCACCGACGCGCCAACCGGCAGCCCGGTCGGGACGGCGTCGTCGACGTCGCCGATCCGGCTCCCGTCGGCCGTGACGATCACCGCGAACGTGCCCGACGACCCACCTCCGAAGATCAGCCCGGTCGGCGGTCCATTACCTGGATCGTTGCTGCCACTGAGGAACTGGGTCAGCGAGCTGGCCCGGCTGTCGAGCTGGGCGATCCCGGTGGACTCGAGCGAGCTGGACACCCGAACGTAGAGCAGGGCGCCGAGCACGAGCAGGATCAGCAACGTCGTCCCGCCACTGAACAGGACCAGCCGCCAGCGGACGCCCCGGACGAGGCGGGCATCGCTCGATCCGGCCTGCCGGTCGAGGCTGTCGTCGGCGCTGGGTGTGAGAGCCGGCTCAGCCGTGGGCAAGGCGGTACCCGACACCGCGAACGGTTTCCAGCTGCGCGCTGGCCGTGCCGAGCTTGGCCCGCAGGTAATGGACGTAGGCATCGACCGCGTTCGGCGTGACGGCAACGCTGAACGGCCAGGCCTGGTCAAGCAGCTGGTCGCGGCTGAGCGTCTGGCCGACGTGGCGGAGGAGGCATTCGAGGAGCGAGAACTCGCGCGGGCTCAGGTCGATCGGCGACCCGCCAACGGTGACCTGGCGAGCCGTCTCATCGAGCTCGATCGAGCCGGCGACAAGCTTCCGTTCTGAAAGCCGGGTTCCCGCAGCGACGCGACGCGAAATAGCCCGCAGGCGGGCGGACAGTTCTTCGAAGGCAAACGGTTTGACCAGGTAGTCGTCGGCGCCTGCGTCCAGCCCGGAGACCCGGTCACCAATCGCGTCTCGCGCCGTCAGCATCAGGATCGAAACATCGGTCCCGGCCGCCCGGATCCGGCGGGCGACCTCCAGGCCGCTGATATCCGGCAGGCCCACGTCCAGGATCACCGCGTCGATCCCCGCGACGCCGGTCGCCAGGGCAACAGCCGACAGGCCGTCCGAGGCGACCTCGACCACGTGGCGGTCCTCTTCGAGGAGCCGCCTCAGGAGCCGGCGCAGGCGTTGATCATCTTCGACGACGAGGAGGTGCACGATCCCGTTATACGCCGGGATTCTGAGAAAGGCCTGAGAGAATCGATCGCGGCCGCCGGACCGCGTCCGTCCCGGCCCGCGGACCGCCGACCCGCCAGCCCCTCGCCGGGGTATCGTGTCGTCGAGATTCGAGGCGCCGCCCGGCGTCGGATCGGATCGCACAGCGGAGGTCCACCGTGGGTGACAAGACGCCGAAGCGACCACCGAAGCAGAAGAAGCCAAAAGCCCCGTCGGCCTGACTCCGTCGGCCTGGGCAGTCGGCCCGGGTCAGTCGGCCTGAATTAGTGGAGGTTCGAGCACACGCATGAGCGGGCTACCTGAGCGGGCGAGGGTCGTTGTGATCGGCGCCGGAATCGTCGGCAACAGCATGGCCTACCACCTGGCCAGGCTCGGCTGGCGGGACATCGTGCTGATCGACAAGGGCGCTCTCCCGAACCCGGGCGGGTCGACCGGTCACGCGTCGAACTTCATCTTCACCACGGATCACAACAAGGAGATGACGGCGTTCACGCTCGACAGCGTGCGCCAGTACAAAGAGCTCGGCGTCTTCACCCAGAGTGGGGGCATTGAAGTCGCCCGGACCCCGGAGCGGATGGAGGAGTTCAAGCGCCGGCTTGCCTCGGCCCACTCCTGGGGGATCGACGCCGAGCTGATCACTCCTGACCGAATCAGGGAACTCGTGCCCTACATCGAGGAATCAATCCTCCTCGGCGGCTTCTACACGCCCGGGGTGGGTGTCGTGGACTCGCTCCGGGCGGGCACGCTCATGCGCGAGGCAGCGGTCGAGATGGGGGCGCTGACCGTCTCGGCCCTGACCGAGACAACCGGGATCGACGTGGTCGATGGCCGGGTCACCGCCGTCCACACCGATCGGGGCATCATCCAGACCGAGGCCATCGTGATCGCCTGCGGAATCTGGAGTCCGCGAATCGCCCGGATGGCCGGAGCCTCGATCCCGCTCACCCCGGCCGTCCACCAGATGATCAGCGTCGGCCCGGTGCCGGCGTTCGCCGACACGGTCGGCGAGATCACCTTCCCGATCGTGCGTGACATGGATACCAACATGTACGAGCGCCAGCACGGCGGCGACCTCGAGGTTGGCTCGTACGCGCACCGGCCGATCCTCATGTCCCCCGACGACATTCCCTCGATCGCCGAATCGGCCCAGTCGCCGACCGAGCTGCCGTTCACCGATGACGATTTCGACGTCCAGATGGAGCAGGCCCTCGAGCTCGTCCCCGAGATTCTGCGCGATGAGCGGGTCGGCGTTCGCTACGCCATCAACGGCCTCCTGTCCCTGACCCCCGATGGGATGCCCATCCTGGGCGAAACACCCGAGGTCCACGGGCTCTGGTCGGTGGCGGCCGTGTGGATCAAGGAGGCTCCGGGAATTGCCCGGGCGGTCGCCGAATGGATGACCCACGGCACGCCTGAGATCGATCCTCACTCGTCGGATATCGCCCGGTTCTACGACCATCAGCGGGTGTCGGCCCACGTCGATGCCCGGAGTGCCGAGGGCTTCAACAAGACCTACGGCATCGTCCACCCGATGGAGCAGTGGGCCTCGAACCGGAACGTCCGGCTGAGCCCGGTCAACATCCGCCAGCGCGAGCTTGGAGCGGTCTTCTTCGAGGCAGCCGGCTGGGAGCGGCCCTTCTGGTACGGCGCGAATGAGCACCTGCTTGCCGAATACGGCGAGCGGGTCATGCCCCGGGCGGCCGAGTGGGAGTCGCGCTGGTGGTCGCCGATCATCAACGCCGAGCACCTCGCGATGCGTGATCGGGTCGGGCTGGTCGACCTCGCCGCGTTCGCGATCTTCGACGTCAGCGGCCCGGGCTCGATGGAGTACCTGCAGGGCCTCGTCGTCAACCAGGTCGACGTCAAGGTTGGCCGGGTCATCTACACCCCGCTCCTCAACGGCGCGGGCGGGATCGTTGCCGACCTGACCCTGATCCGGCTGGGCCGCGATCACTTCCGGGTCGTCACCGGCGGCGGGCTGGGGATGCGCGACAAGAAGTGGTTTGCGGATCATCTGCCGGCCGACGGCCGCGTCCAGGTCCATGACCTGACCTCGGCGCTGTACACCGTCGGCGTGTGGGGGCCGCGGTCCCGCGACCTCGTCCAGTCGTTGACCAGCGCTGACCTTTCGAACGCTGCCTTCCCGTTCGGCACGGCCCGGACCGTGGATATCGGCAGCGTGCGCACCCTGATGTCCCGGATCTCGTACGTGGGTGAGCTGGGCTGGGAGATCTACGCGCCGATGGAGCAGGGCCTCAAGTTGTGGGACCTCCTGTGGACCGCCGGCCAGCCCCATGGAGTGGTGCCGGTCGGGATCGGCGTGTATGCCACGACCGGCCGGCTCGAGAAGGGCTACCGGGCCCACGGCAATGAGCTCGAGCTCGATTTCGACCTGGTCGAAGCCGGCATGGCTCGCCCCACGGTCAAGGACGCCGATTTCGTGGGCAAGACGGCCTATCTCGCCCAGCGTGACGCGGCGCCCGTCAGCATCCTGTGCACGCTGACCGTCGACGACCCGACCTCGGCCAGTGGTGTTCGCCGGTACATGCTCGGTCGCGAGCCGATCACGAAACCCGACGGCGGGTTCCTCGTCGATGCGAAGGGTCGCCGATCGTACGCGACGAGTGCCGGTTCGGCACCGTCGATCGGCAAGCACGTGCTGCTCTCGTATCTCCCCCCGGAGTACGCCGTCGAAGGCACGAAGCTGGCCGTGGAGTACTTCGGCGAGCGCTATCCGGTCACCGTGGCGGTCGTCGGCAGCACTCCGATCTTCGACCCGGAGAACGCCAGGATCCGGGCGTGAACGTGCTCGTCTGCGTCAAGCGGGTCCCCGAGACCGGTGGCCGGGTGACCCTCAGCGCCGACGCCCGCGAGATCGATACCCGCTATCTCGGGTTCACGGTCAGCCCTCACGAGGAATGCGCGACTGAGGAAGCCGTTCGGCTGATCGAGGCCAATGGGGGCAGCTCGACGGTCCTGACCCTCGGGCCGGAGGCCGCCTCCGACCAGCTCCGGGCGGCGATGGCAATCGGGGTGGACCGGGCAATCCTGCTCGAGACCGACGGCCAGGACTGGGATCCGATGGCCACGGCCGGGGCGATTGCCGACGCGATCCGGGCAGAGTCGGCGGCTGGGGTCGACTACGACGTGCTCCTGTTCGGCAACGAAGCCGCCGATTCGGGCGATTTCCAGGTCGGCATCCGGGTCGCCCTGGCCCTCGGCCTGCCCTGCATCAGCGGGGTGAAGTCGCTCGAGATCAAGGATGGCGTTGCCACGGCCCGGCGCGAGGCCGGCGGTGGCTGGGAGGTCTTCGAAGTGCCCCTGCCGGCGGTCGTGGCCGTGCGCGAGGGGATCAACCTGCCCCGCTATCCGTCCGTGCCGGGCCGGCTCCGGGCGAAGAAGAAGGAGATCGAACGGTTCGTCCCAACCGCCCGCCCGGCCGGACCCGAGAAGATCCGGCTGCGCCTGCCGGCCGAGACAGAAGGCCGGGTCGAGATCCTCGGCTCAGGGGCCGAGGCGGCCCCCGCCGTCGTTGACCTGCTCCAGCGGATCGGCGTCCTGGCCTGATGATCCTCACGTTTGTCGAGCAGGCGGATGGGCGTCCGGATCGATCTTCGCTCGAGGCCCTGACGGCCGCGCGGCCATTGGCCGAGGCACTGGCCGTCCCCCTTGCCGCCGTGCTGTTCGGGAGCGGCGCGGTAGCGGTGGCAGATGAGCTGGCCGCCTACGGGGTCGGCGCGGTCCACGTCATCGAGGATGAGCGGCTGACCGCCTACGCGCCGGCGGCCTGGGGCCGGAGCGTGGCCCAGCTCGTCAGTGCGACGTCGTCAACGGTCGTGCTGGCTGCCGGGACCGACCGGGGCCAGGAAGTCCTGGCCTACGCAGCCGCACTGCTCGAGGCCCCGATGGCGGCTAACTGCATTGAGATCCGGCCCGGCGAGCGATTCGAGGTCACCCGTCAGCGCTGGGGTGGCAGCCTGCTCGAGGATGCCCGCCTCGACGGTTCCGTCTGTTTCATGACCATCGCCGAGCATGCCAACCAGCCCGAGGAGGCCCGCGCACCCGGCCCGGTCAGCGTCAGCCCGTTCACGCCGACCCTGACGGATCCCGACCTGCGCGTCCGGGTGGTCGCTCGCGTCGCGCCGGAGGTGGGCAAGATTTCGCTGGCCGACGCCCGGGTCGTGGTCGGTGGCGGCCGTGGCGTTGGCGGGGCGGAGGCGTTCAGCGAACTTGAGGAACTGGCCGGCCTCCTCCGCGGAGCCGTGGGGGTCTCGCGGGTCGTGACCAGTGCCGGCTGGCGGCCCCACAGCCAGCAAGTGGGCCAGACCGGGACACGGATCGCCCCGGATCTCTACATCGCCTGCGGCATCAGCGGCGCCATCCAGCACATCGTCGGCTGCAAGGCAGCCAAGGCGATCCTCGCGATCAATACCGACCGCGAAGCGCCGATCATGGCCCGGGCGTCCTACGCCGTGATCGGCGACCTCCACGCGGTCGTCCCCGCGATCAGCGCGGAGATCAGGCGCCGCCAGGCGTCGTAGGGTCTCACGGCCGGTCAGGGACGCCTGCGTCTCGGTCGAGCAGGCCGAAGCGCGCACCGATGAGCTCCTCGGACACCTCCCAGAGGAGTGCCGCCGCCTCAGCGTCGGCTGCCTGCGGGGCGGGCAGCACATGGACAGGCGACCCCCGGAACTCGCCCGGCCAGCTCGGCCCGATGAAGTCGCCGCCGTGGGCATCGGCCGACGTGGCTGCATACAGGACCGGCAGGGCGCCGGCCGCCGCGGACTGGCCGAGGAGCCGGAAGGCAAGTTCGATGGGCAGGGCTCGCAAGCGACTCCCACCGAGCCGCGGCCCGCTCCGGCCGAGGGCCGTCCGGGCGATCCCCGGGTGCGCGGCAACACTGGCGATATCGATGCCTGCGCTCCTCAGCCGGCGGTCGAGTTCGAGCCCGAACAGGAGGTTCGCCAGCTTGCTCTGGTTGTAGGCGGTCCAGGGTCGGTACCCGGAGCGCGCGTTGAGGTCGGAGAAGCGAATGGCGCCGCTGCGGTGGGCAATGCTCGACAGGGTCACGACGCGGGCACCGGGTCGCTCCGCGAGAGCCGGAAGGAGCGCGGCCACCAGGGCGACGTGGGCCAGGTAGTTCACGCCGAACTGGAGCTCGAACCCCTGCTTCGTCTCGTGCCGGACCGGCACGGCCATGACCCCGGCGTTGTTGATCAGCAGGTCGATCCCGCCCGGCCGGGCGACGACGCCCGCGGCGAAGGCTCCGACCGAATCCAGGTCGGCCAGGTCGAGCGGGCTGACCTCGACTCGACCAAGCTCCTCCGCGACCCGGCGCCCGGCGTCCAGGTCGCGGCAGCCAATGATCACGTGGGCGCCGGCCCGGACAAGCTCCCGAGCCGCGGCCAGCCCGAGCCCGCGGTTGCCCCCGGTGATCACCGCCGTCCGACCCGTCTGGTCGGGAATGTCCGTCGCGCGCCAGCCCATGACTGTGAACCTCGGAGAAGAACCGTTGGCTCAGATGCGCAGGATCATCCCGGCCGGACCATCGCCCGGTCAGCCGTAGCGGAGGCGGGCGGTTCCATCCGGCTGAACGTGGAGGAGGAACCGGGAGACGTGGTCGCCGCTGGGGTCAGCTCGGACCCACAGGCCGGCGCCGAAGATCCGTTGCCATTGCTCGACGAAGGCCTCCTGATCGAAGGTGCCGCCAGCGTGGCCGAGCAGCTCGAGCTCGTGCTCGAAGAGTGGACGGTAGCGGTCGAAGGCCGGGTTCGCCATGAACCTGCAGTCGAGCCAGGGCGGGGTTCGCGCGACCGTGACGAGGGTGGCAAGCTCGGTTTGTCCCTGCATCAGGACATGTCGGCGGATGTCGAGGGACGTCGCGCTCCGAGGGTCGAGCGGGCGGCTCGCCGAATCCGTGGCACCCGCGGCCGTAGCCGGGTGCCGTTCGGGTGCCGTCGCCGGCGTGGAGACAATGGCGGCGGAAGCAGCCTCGCGCCCAGTCAGCGGGGCATCCGGAGACGGCTCGGGGAGGTCGGTCGCCGTGGTTCGCGGGAGGCGCCTGATCCGGGTCAGCCGATGCTCGAGAACGACCACGATGACGACGCCGAGCCCGACCAGGACGACGAGCAAGACCGCAGTCGGGAGGTCCACGAAGTGACCATACCAGCGATCGGGCTCAGTGAGTCGGTTCACCCTCGACCGGCGCCGCCCGACGGCGGAACAATGGAGCGCTCGGCGACGTGCCTTCGTGCGCACGTTCTGGCGGCCGATCAAGGACCAGGCGAACTCGGCTCCGGCTATCCGCGGTGCCGCTCGGCACGCCTGTGCTGGCCCGACTCCAGGGTTTCTCGGCTCGCCGGCGCGCTTGAGCCCCTCGATTCCGCGTCCATGGTCGCTGTGAGCGCAAGGGCAGTGCTTAAGGCCACCCTGAAGGCGGCGTGCCCTTGAATGTGGTCGTCCTCGAGCGTGGGCTGAGCACGGATCGCACGGCTGAGCCAGCTTGAACGGGCTGAATGGGGCCTTGTCGGGCCTCGTTACGCTCAGAGCGCCCATGCACGCGGAACGGAACGTCTCAAGCCTCCAGGCCGCCGACCTTGACGACCTCGGTGCTCGCTGCATGAGCATTCTGAGGGGAAACACGGGCTCAAGCCCCGCGGGTAGGCTCGATCAATGCCGATGACCTCGCCGACGTACGGTCCCCGAGCGTGATCGATGCTCGATTCAGCGCCCGAGACGGCGCAGTGCAACTCCCGCTCACGCTTGTGCCCAAGGGCCTGCCCGAGGCCCCGCGCCGCGCCCATCTGTGCGTGGGAGCTCGAGCTCGAGCGGGTCAGAAGGCCGACAACCGGCTCTCGAAGCGCCTTGTGCCTGCTCCTTGAGCACACAGCGACCATGCACCGAGAATCGGACGGCGCAAGGTCCGACCGAGCGTAGACTCGGGCAGGTCATGCCGTCGGTGTCGGCATGCCGGGTGGGGAGGGTCCACGAGTGACGGTGCGGATCGGGCGGATCGGGCGGATCGGGCGCAGCGGACGGATCGGGATCGTTGCGGCAGTTTCGCTCGCGGCTGGATTGTGCGGCTGTTCGATCCTGCCGCTGACCGGAGGCAACGACGACTCGGCCAGACTCCAGCAACAGGCGCAGGCCGCACTGGCCAGGTGGGACGCCGCCGTCGCGACCGCCGGCAGTCCGTCCGACTTCGTGCCGGTGGGCGATCTGACCGGCCAGCTCGGCGATTGGGAACCTGCCGTCGGCGACAACAACAAGGCCGCCCTGATGGCCGGCCTGGTGCAGGCCGG